>CAMLET010000194.1 GCA_946479125.1 uncultured Flavobacteriales bacterium | reverse complement strand
CTCATGGTATTTGGTCGCTTTTGGTATGATCGGGACATCGCTTTCTGGTGTAACGTTTATTTCGGTTCCCGGACAAGTGGGGTCGCAAGCTATGGGGTATTTTCAGGTTGTTCTGGGATATATTATTGGATATATTGTAATTGCACAAGTTTTAATGCCACTGTATTATCGCTTGAATGTCATTTCGATTTATGAGTATTTGAATCAGCGATTTGGTATTATCAGTTATAAGACTGGAGCTGGGTTTTTCATTCTTTCCAGAACACTCGGGTCGGCAATACGATTATTCTTAGCTACGGAGGTATTGCATTTGTTCTTGTTCGAAAGTTTAGGAGTTTCCTATTTCATGACAGCTCTTATCACCATTGTTCTTATTTGGGTATACACGTTCAAAGGCGGAATAAAAACCATTGTGATAACAGACAGTTTTCAAACCATATTCCTGATTTCATCAGTAGTAATTTGTACGGTAATTATTGCAAATACTCTGGGAGTGGATTTTGTAGGTTTATACCATAAAATTACTTCAGCAAAAACACCAGCTGGCAATTCAATGACGCAGATCTTCTTTTTTGACGATCCGAATGCAACCAATTTCTTCCCTAAAATGTTCTTTGGAGGAATGTTCCTTGCCATTGCTATGACTGGTTTGGATCAGGATTTAATGCAAAAGAATTTGAGTTGTAAGTCGATCAAAGACGCGCAAAAAAACATGTATTCCTTTACGGTTGTTTTGGTAATAACCAATTTCCTTTTCCTGCTTTTAGGTGGTGCACTCTACGTTTATTCTCAAAAGAATGGAATAACATTGCCTACGGATCCGGATCACGCGTTTCCTTCACTTGCGCTGAACAATTTTGGAATGGTAGCCGGAATATTCTTCTTACTTGGAATTACGGCTTCATCTTATGCATCTGCCGACAGTGCATTAGCAGCTCTAACAACTGGTTTCTGTATCGATTTTTTAAATTTCCACAAACGGGAAGAGAAGCAAAAACAGAAGTATAAATTTATTGTTCACGTTGGGTTTTCAATTCTATTCCTGATCATAATCATGCTAACTAAAAGTTACAGAGATAGTCATCCGGGAACCAATCTTATTTCGTTGATTTTGACCTTAGCAGGGTACACATATGGTCCGTTACTTGGTTTGTTTGCCTTTGGATTATTCGCTAAAAGAAAGTTGCGTGAAATTTTAGTTCCTGTGCTTTGTATTGTGATTCCATTGATTTGCTTTTACATTTCAAAACACTCACAAGAATGGACAGGAGGAATATTGCAGCCAGATGGGAAGTATAAAGGTGGATATATGTTCGGAAACGAAATGTTGATTCTGAATGGATTGTTAACGTTTATTGGACTTTGGGTCATCTCTAAAAAACAGGAAGTTTTAGAATTATCACCGAAGTAATTATGAATTATCAAGATGATTCGCTCTTGATAATTACGTCATTAATAATTCATAATTTTAGTATATGAACATCATTCTTCACGACAACGGTTTGCATCTGCGATTTGCACCATTAACGTTAACACGACCAGTTGGCGATTTGCGCTGGGGAATCATGACCAACGCTGAGCGCTGGGAAAGCTGGATCCCGGAAGCGACTATTTCGTTTCAGACGGAAGAGTACTTGTCGAAGAAGTTTCCAAGAATTGAAGGTGAGCATACCGTTGAAGTAAATGCGGCTATTATTCCTACAGAGGTTGTTGCGGCAGCTGTTGTTTTGTTGGAAGACAATCAGGTGCTGGTTTCTGGCGACACATGGATTGCTCGTCGTGGTAACGCTTCTGAGCAAATAAGATTTACTGAAGAACATCCGATAGAACTGACTCAGCGTTGGGATTTGTTTCAAAAAAACGATGAAGTCTTGGTTGCTGATTATTTCCTGCTTACCGGTGGAATGGAGTCTGAACCGCTTTCGGAAACGAACTTGGTAATTGGAGATCCATCCTTAATTTTTCTGGAAGAAGGAGCAGTTGTGGAAGGAGCGACTCTGAATACAACTGGTGGTCCAATTTATATTGGTGAAAATGCAGAAATTATGGAAGGCTCATTGATTCGAGGTCCGTTTGCATTATGCGAAAACGCTGGTGTGAAAATGGGTTCAAAAATTTACGGAGCAACAACGATTGGTCCTTACTGTAAAGTGGGAGGTGAAATTTCCAATTGTGTTTTTCAGGCATTTTCCAATAAGGGTCACGACGGATTTTTAGGAAATTCTGTGATAGGTGAGTGGTGTAATTTTGGTGCCGATTCCAATACTTCGAATTTGAAGAACAATTATTCATTAATTCGTTCCTGGTCATACGAAGAAAGCAACGAAGTAGAAACTGGATTGCAGTTCATGGGTGTTTGTATGGGCGATCACAGCAAATGTGCTATCAATACCATGTTCAACACAGCTACGGTTGTTGGTGTTTCCAGCAATATTTTTGGTGGTGGATTTCCAAAAAAATTCATTCCCTCTTTCTCTTGGGGCGGAAGCGAAGGGTTTGAGAAGTTCGACCTGAAACGAGCTAAAGACGCTGCAAATGCAATGATGAAACGTAGAGACTTAGAGTTATCCGAAGGCGATCATCAAATTTTTGATCATTTGTTTGAGAAATAGAGGAAAGAGGAAACCATAAAAGAGGAAGGATAATTGAACTTTCCGTTCTTCCTCTTGAAACTTTCATCTATGATCGCTTAACGCAACTCAAGCACCCATAATTCTACTTCTTCTTCATCTCTCGATAATGCGGTTCTTTTTGTCTTGTCGCTTTGTTTTTCGACCTTCATTTTCAGAAGTCCTACTTTCTTAAAACGTTTGTTCGTTTTTAGTTCGTGTTCAATCGGATGAATTGTCCCTGGATTCATTAATTGTCCGAGATTCGAAAAGATGAGTACCAATTGACCCTTATCTCGCAAATACGTACTTGCCTGAGAAAAGAATTTCGGGAACAATTGTTCGTCGTAATAGATGGCAGCATCAATTCCTTTTGTTTGTCGGTTCACAGGAACCCAAGGCGGATTGAAGACAATCAGATCGAAGGTTTTATTGCTATTGGTAAACAAATCGCCATGACGTAATTTAATTGGAAATTCAGTTTTTGAAGACTGTTGAAGTTTATGAACTCCAATCAATGCGTTTGAATTGGAATCGGTTCCCGTAATATCATTGAAACCGTAATCCTGCATTAGTAAACTCAAAACTCCGCTTCCAATTCCTATGTCGATTACTTGTTGCTTGTTCCCTTGGTATTTACTTAGAAATTTATCGAACAATTCAATGTGCTCAAATCGAGTAGGGAAGTAAGTTCCGTAAAATGGATGAAGCTTTTTGTTCAACTTTGGTATTGCAATTCCTTTTTCGTGCCACTGCCATGAACTGTTAAGACCCTGAACTTCAGGAAACGGTAAAAAGAAAGAATCTGTTTCAGGATACAGTTCTTTCAACCAACCAATAAAAGGAGCTTTTCGAACGGTAAGTTTATGTTGCGAAATTTCCAGTAACAAGCGATGCGAAATCGTTCTGTATTGATTTCTGCTGTTGCGTTGATCTTTAAACGAAAGGTCCTTATTACGTTTTGCCAGTTTCTTTTTCAGCGCCTCAAGAACATTTAAACCGCTGGAATAATAATCTGCAACCACCACAAAATTGCCATCCAATAAGGCATTTACTGCTTCTTCAACAGGAATGTGGGATGCATATTCTAAAGCCTCAATTTCAATGGAAATGGGTTTTGGTCGTGAAGGAAGTAATCTGGAAATCTTTTCGTTATCTATGCTCATATCGTTGTATTACTATCGATACGGAGCACAAACCCTGCGTAAAACAGCGTGCAAAGATAAGGATTATTGATCGGAACGTTTGTTTCGTCGTACTTTTCGTCCAACAAGAATCGCAATTAACAGCACAGCAGGTGAAACCAAAAGGATAATAGCCATTGTTTTGGATTTTGGTTCCTGTTTAATCGGTTTGACTTCACTATCCTCTTCTTTGGTCATTTCTTCTGTGCTTCCAGACAAACTCAGTCCAACCAAAGACAAAAGCGTTTCGGCATTTGTGGTGTATCTGCGCCAGTCAATCTCGTAGTTCGTATTGTCGTTCGTTTCAATTAATTGCTTGTATGGAACACCTCCAACTTTGTTCACGCTTGGGAAGTCCATTTCATTACTTGGATAAGTAGTTGAATATTTTTCACGTAATGCTCTGCAACTCGCAATTCGGTTTGGTAACAAACTGTTTTTGGATTCGTAATAAACACTCGCAACTTCATAAATGGCTTTCGCATATTCAAACGACAGTTGCTCCTTGTAGCAATCACCCAGATCGATCAGAAGAGCAGACATAATTTCATCGGGTGGGGCACAAAAACGAAAACGCTCTTGAAGTTGTTCCAGAATTTGTAAGCGTACTTTCTTATCCATTTTCTGATTGGCGGAGAGCTGAAGTAAACTTCTTCCATCTAACAGCTTTGGATTTTTCTCCAAAGCAATTTTAGCCTCCAACAATTTTACGTGAATCCACTCACTTCCGTTATGTGATTTTGGATTCAGTTTCAATCCTTTTTTGATGTATTCAAGCGCTTTTTCGTTGTTACCCATTAACTCATAAGTGGTTCCCAAATTCGCGATAATTGTATATTCCTTTGGATAATTTTTTGCCAATACTTCAAACACCAAAAGCGCATCTTCCTTTTTACCTGCTCTAACCAACGTGAGTGCATAATCCGAAAGCAATTCAATAGTCGGTTTTTTCTGAAGTTCAATCGTTAGATCACGAAGATTCTTTTTCAGGACGTATCCATCAAAATTGGTATAGAACTTCAGACCCAAATTATCGGCATTTACAAACTTTCCGGAACTGTTCAATGCCTGATATTCATTGTAGCACGCAATAGTTTGGTTAGAACTAAGGAAAGTAATTGTTAAAAGTAGAAGGTAGATGATTTTTTTCATGGCCTGGAAGTTTTATTTAGGAAATCTATCCAAAGGATTCTTTGATGCTTCAGTTGAATCTTCCTGTTTCCTGAATTGAAGATATAGAATTAAATAAACAATTGAGCAAATTACCGCGCCGGGAATTAGAACGAGTACCTGCTGAGTAAGTGAAGCAATAAGAAAATATTCTTTCAGTATATTACCAAAAGCAGGAAAAAAACCGCCAAAAACTCCTGGGTTCACGATTTGTATGAACGCTGACATAGACGCAATCGATATTAAAAACATCAATACGAATAACGAAAAGCCAAGAAGCGCATACGAAAATCCATTTCTATTGTATCTCCAGGCCAATCGGTAGAAAGTCCAGGTAGCAATAAAAAGAAGAATAGGCAGCGCTATCACAGTAAACTATGAATCCAGAAGATTGGGATGTGATTTTCCTGCATCCGCTTTTCTAGTCCAAGATCTCTTTAATAGATAGTAAGTCAATACCACCCAAATCACAGCAAATCCGATAGCCAATAAAGTGATAACAATTGGGGCATCCAACCATTGCAGATTACCGGTAGCCGCAGCAACTACACCAGTAAAGAATCCAAAGAAGATTTGAGCGAAAAGTGCAATTCCTACACCAAGGAAGGCAATTCCCCAACGGCTTTTGTTGTATTCATGAGCTAATTGATAGTACCAGCGACCGATAAAGATGAGTGGGATAAGTCCAAGCATGTTTTTGAATTTAGAATGTGAGGTAAAGTTAATTAAAGATCTAGAATGTCAGGATTCGAATTTTGTTTGGATTGTTTTTTGAAACTTCGTTCTATTAATTTGTAGCAACCAAAGATAATGCCCACACAAACCAAAATTGGTGCGATTGAGGTAACGATGGAACCAGCCTCACCGATGTTAGCCTTAAACTCCCAAAAAAGAATGAACGAAAAAAAGTATAGGGTGATGGATAAAGCACCAATTCCAGCTCCAATAAATCCATATAGAAATGGATTTCTGTCATATCTGTTTGCCAATCGATAGAAGTAACGACCGATTAGGACTAAAATGAGGAGGGGAAAAATGAAAATCATGCTATCTATTTAAAGAATCAACAGCAGCTCGTACAGAACCGAATTTCAATAACAACTCATTTGCTGTTTTTTCATCCAATCCTGTTTCATCCATTACCATTCGTGTTCCACGATCAACCAATTTTTCGTTGGAAAGCTGCATGTCTACCATTTTGTTGCCCTTCACTCTCCCCAAACGAATCATAACTGCCGTTGAAAGCATGTTCAGAACCAGTTTCTGCGCGGTTCCACTTTTCATACGTGTAGAACCTGTTACGAATTCTGGTCCAACAACCGGAGTTATACCAATATCTGCCAACTTGCTCAACGGTGAATCAGGATTACATGAAATTCCACCAGTGATAATTCCTTTCGATTTTGCTGTTTCAAGTGCTCCAAGAACATAAGGTGTTGTCCCCGAAGCTGCGATTCCAACAACTACATCATTTTCGTTGATGTCGAATTCCAGCACATCGCCGCTTTCCAGAACAAACGTCTGGTGTA
>CAMLET010000193.1 GCA_946479125.1 uncultured Flavobacteriales bacterium | reverse complement strand
ACGAAGAATCGTATTTCGTGAATTATCTGGTGGTGAACAACGGGGCAATCATCCATGGAATGACTCAGGAATTAAAACGCCAGCTGGAAACATCAAAAGATGAGGTAATCACAACCATTCTTCCCATTTTGCGGGAACGTTTTCAGAGTGATTCGAGAGAGATTTTGGTAGAAGAAAAGGTGGAGTGGGAAATGGAAGGAATGGATTTCTTTGTTCCGCAGCGCGGGGATAAAAAAGCCTTAATTGACCTTTCCATCCGCAATGCCAAATACTATCGAATTGAAAAGTTGAAACAGGAGAAAATCAAAGATCCTGAAAGACATACCAACAGAATTTTGGAGACAATGAAGAAGGATTTACGTCTTTCTGAATTACCTCATCACATCGAATGTTTTGATAACTCGAACATTCAGGGAACAAATGCTGTTTCGGCCTGTGTGGTTTTTAAAGATGCCAAGCCAAGTAAGAAGGATTATCGCCATTTCAATGTACAAACTGTTGAAGGTCCGGATGATTTTGCGACCATGACAGAAGCAGTTTTCAGACGCTACCGAAGATTATTGGAAGAAAATCAGCCCTTGCCGCAGCTCATTATTATTGATGGTGGAAAAGGACAATTGGGCGCCGCTTTGGAGGCGTTAGAAAGACTAAATATTCGTGGTAAAGTAGCCATCATTGGTATTGCCAAACGTCTGGAAGAATTGTTTTATCCTGGAGACAGTTTACCGCTTTATCTTGATAAACGTTCGGAAACCCTGAAAATCATTCAGCATTTACGAAACGAAGCTCACCGTTTTGGAATTACGCACCATAGAAACAGACGAAGCAAAGGTGCTTTGACCAATGAATTGGAAGAAATTCCAGGCATTGGGGAGAAGACCGTTCAGGATTTGATCAAAGCCTTTAAATCTGTGAAACGCGTGAAAGAACAAAATGAGGAACAACTGGCACGAATTGTCGGGATGTCAAAAGCGAAGATTATCATGAAGTATTTCGCAGAATCAATGTAGTGATCCGCCGCGGCGGACGACCTGACCCTACAGTTTAAAACTCAGCTGAACAATAAAACATCTCGTTGCCTGCATATCGCCCGGACGGGTCATATATTCGGCATTGGCAACATTGTTTACGATGAAGTTGATCTTGTATTTCTCTTTGTATTCGTATCCAATTCTTGCGTCGAAAACGATAGTTGGACCATCATGGTCTAAGCGATATTGTTTTAATCCAGGTAAAATTTGCTGACCTAAAACCCCGTCTTCAAATGCTTTATCGATGTTGACCATGAAACTATTCATTCGTGTGGAACCTCCAATACTGAATCCTTTGTATTCCAATTGAAGATCGGCTTTTGCCAGATGATTGAAGCGGTATTTCAGCATGTCTGTGCTATCGTTCGAGAATGTTTGTCGGTAATCCTGATTGTAATTCTTCGAGATCGGATTCATGTATGTATAACCAAACAATGTTTGCACTTTGATTGGACCAATTTGACCAACTCCGTTAACACTTGCTTCGAAACCGGTAATTTGCGCTGCTTCTGCATTTTCAGCTCTAAATCCTATCCATTTTCCGATATAACCCGGAGAATTTGGATTTCCACTGATTGGAATACTATCCGGATTGTAAAGTCCTAGCGTAAATTCCATCATGTTTTGGTAAGAATTGATGAAACCCGAAACATCGATGAAACCTTTCCACTCACCAAACTTAAGTCCCTGTTTGATCCCGATTTCTCCCGCCCATCCTGTTTCTGCCTGCAAATTCGGATTTGGGAAAATATTCAGTGAACCAACGCTAGTTTGCGTGTAACGCTCTGCAACAGTTGGATAACGAATTCCCTGACCAAGTGAAACACGCAAGTGCGTATACTTTGCTGCTGCGTAATGAATCCCTGATCTGAAGATTGGTCGTACTGCGTTTTGTTCGAATCCGCGCCCGTTGAAATATTTCGTTTTTAGTGCTTCGCCATCTTGCTCAAAGTATTCCATCCTGGTACCAAAACTAAGATCCCACTTCTTCCATTTCTTTTCAATTTGTCCGTATAAAGCTGCATTGAAAGAATTGTGGTCACCAAACAGGTAGGAGTTAATCTTATTGGCCGAAGTAGTAACTCCGGTTGTCAACACCAATCCTAAACCTTTCCATTTTTTCTGGAATTGGTAGTCAGCGTAATATACCTGTGATTTAGAACTTTGTGCCGAGTTCGTAAAGTTGGCATTGTCGACAAAGTAGTAACGCGTTCTTAGCGTATGTCGATTGAATTTTTTATCGTAAAACTTTACGCTTGGGTCGATTGAAATTCGAGTTCCTTTATTGTACGTTAATGTTGAACCTGCCACTGATGTATCCGCACCGCCCATTGGTTGATAAGCGAAAGTATCGCTCTGCCAAATAATGAAATTTCCTGTTTTTTGCATTTGAGCGTTCCAGCCCAAAGAGAATTTTAATCGATCTAAGTCTTTTGGACTCCAAAAAACAGTTCCGTTTATACGTGCTCTGTCTTCTACTTCTCCCTGACGGTAGCCATTTGTGCTAAAACCTGCGGCGCCCAGATTTAATCCAAAACGTTCAAACTTCTTACTGAATGTAAAATCAGCTTGCTGGTAAGTTGGGCTTTTTGTCCACCACTTTAAACTTGCGCGTTTCGGATCATCGTAAAGTCCGTTTTGAACCTTTCCGGTAACTTTCATTTCAGAAGTCGGCTCCTGTTCAATAAGTGAGACGATTCCGTTCAATGCTCCAGAACCATAAAGAACTGAAGTTGCACCTTTGATCACTTCAATTTGCGAAGCTTGCTCAATAGGAATAGAGTTGAATTTTGCATCTCCTGCGTCACCTGAAAGTAACGGAACTTCATTCCAAAGTACTAAAACACGGCTTCCTGCTCCGTAAGAAAATCCGCTACCACCACGAATACTGACTTGTCCGTCCATTGTATACGCACCCGGCGCCTGATCAACAGCGGCTTCTAAATCGGTGATACCTTTATTTCTTACCAAATTGGCGTCAATAACTTCAATGGAAATCGGAATTTCTTCAACAGATTGTTTTCTTCTGGACGCAGCAATAACAACTGGTCCAAGCTGACTGATATTCCCCTGAACGGAAGTTGTCATTTCAATTTTCAGGAAATCAGTAGAGGTAACTTCAATGGTATCGGTTAAATAATCATCTGCACTTACAATCAGCTGAACAGGAAGGCTCACACCTTTGATCACGAAATTTCCTTCTTCATCTGAGATGGAACCGGTAGTTGGACTGGTTTTAATGGTTGCGAAAAGTACGCCTTGTTTTGTTTTTTGGTCAATAACACGACCTTTTAGATCTTGCGCAAAAAAGCATGCAGGTAAAAGTAGTAGAAGAACTAGTAGGGTTTGTTTCATTCGTCAGTAGCTGTTTGAGTTGCCAAAATACAAAATCTATTAACTGAACGTATACAATTTAGGAGTCAACTTTTTTACAATTTATGTCATAAGTGCTTGGAGCGAAATGCTATTTTTTCCTAACTTATTAAAGAAAGCACCATAATAAATTGAAATTCAGCACTCAACATCAGCAAATTGCCTTAACACTTCTAAGCGGAATTGGAAGTAAAAGAGCACGTATTATTACCTCGTATTTTAAGGATCTGGCAGCGTTCTTCGAAGAAAAGAAATTGGATTTGGATAAGCTTCCGGGAGTTACCGCGGATATGATCAAATCAAAGCAGCGCATATTGGCTTTAGAAAAGGCTGATGAGGTGTTGGAATATTTGGAAAGAATAGGGGCAAACACTTTGTTTTTGACAGATACGGATTATCCGAAGAAACTGAAACAGTGCGAAGACGCTCCCATTTTACTTTATTCCAAAGGAAATATTGATTGGACAGCTAGAAAAACTGTTGCTATCGTGGGAACCCGGAATATTACCAGTTACGGAAAACAGTTGACAGAAGAGCTGGTCGATAGTTTGTCATCTGCAGGTGTAGTTATTGTTTCGGGAATGGCTTATGGAATTGATATTTGTTCACACAAAAGAGCTATTGTCAATAAGGCAGAAACCTGGGGAGTTCTTGGTCACGGTTTGGATCAGCTTTATCCGTCAGTTCACAGAAAAGTTGCTGAGAAAATGTGTGAGCATGGCGGATTAATTAGTGAATTTATTCCCGGGTCCAAAATTGAACCGGGCAATTTCCCGATGCGAAACAGGATTGTTGCTGGACTTTGTGATGCAACAATTGTAGTAGAAAGTGGTGTAACTGGCGGATCGATGATTACAGCGAATCTTGCACGCGATTATAATAGAGACGTTTTTGCATTTCCTGGTGATATTGGAAAACCTGCTTCTGCTGGTTGCTTAAAGTTAATTCGTGAAAATATTGCTGCTTTGGTGCAAAATGGTGCCGATGTTCTGGAAAGTTTAGACTGGAAATCGGATCGCGAAATAGTGAACAAACAGGCGCAGCTATTTGCCAATTTATCGCCTCAGGAAGAAAGTATAGTGGATGCTTTGCAAGAGAAAAAAGACCTGAATATGGACTCTTTAGGCTTTTTGACCAAATTATCGATTTCTGAGATCGCTTCAAATTTACTTCAACTAGAATTCAAGGGGATAATTAGGCCATTGCCGGGTCGTCGGTACGCGCTTGTCTAAAATTTAACAGAAGTAACAGATTTGACAACTACTGTTATTAATGATTCATTAATTTTATGGAAAATTATAAAACCATGAAGTTAAGATTACTAGTTGTAGGCGCATTGTTTGGGGTGAGTGCTTTTGCACAAACTGTAACAAACGCTACAGGAAGCACATATGCTTTTACACAAGTTTATAAATTAGACGCAACTCCGGTTGAGAGTCAGGGAATGACAGGAACTTGCTGGAGTTTCTCATCACTTTCATTTATTGAATCAGAGTTGATTCGTTTAGGAGTGAAAAATCCTGCTACGTTATCAGAAATGTATATTGTTCGTAAAGCATACGAAGCTAAAGCAGAGAAATTCATCCGTATGGATGGAAAGATCAACTTTAGCGAAGGTGGTGCTTTTCATGATATTCCTTATGTAATTAAACGTTACGGAGTAGTTCCAAGAGAAGCTTATACTGGACTTCAAGGTGGAGATGTAGCTTACAATCACGCTGAAATGTTCTCTTTATTGGAGAGTTTCATGAACACGGTTTTGGCTGAAGTTCAAAAAGGAAAAGGAATTGGTTCAGAGTGGAAAATCGCTTTCAACGCTATCCTGGATGCTTATTTAGGTCCGGATCCAAAAACATTCAAGTTTAATGGGAAAGACTATACACCACAATCGTATGCTCAATCTTTAGGATTGAAAGTGGACGATTACGTTTCGGTTACTTCGTTCACAAATGACCCTTTTTACAAAACGTGTGAATTGGCTATTCCTGACAACTGGGCTTGGGGTGAAAGCTACAATGTTCCGTTAGAAGACATGGTTTCAATTACTGAAAACGCATTGAAAGCTGGTTACACTGTTGCTTGGGGTGCTGACGTTAGTGAAAAAGGATTCAGCTTTAAGAACGGTATTGCAATTGTTCCTGAAGATGAAAGTACTATTCAGGTTGCTGGAAGAGACAATAAGAACTTCAACAATGCAGGTGCAGATCGCACGTCAAACGCATTTATGGAGCCGGTTAAAGAGAAAGTGATTACACAAGAATTGCGTCAGGCGGGTTACGATGAAAAAGTAACAACTGAAGATCACGGAATGCACATTGTTGGTATGTACAAAGACCAAAATGGTAAACGTTATTTCCTGGTGAAAAATTCTTGGGGGACAGATAATTATCCTCAGGGATACTTATACGTGTCTGAAGATTATTTTCGTTTGAAAACAATTAACGTGTATCTTCACAAGGATGCGCTTTCGAAAGAGGTTAAATCAAAATTAAATTTTTAATTTAGGCACAGTATTTAACACTATTTACTGATTTATGGATAGATTAACACCCGCTGAAGAAAAAGTGATGCTTAAGCTCTGGGAGCTTGAAAAAGCCACTGTTAAAGAAATCGTGGAACTTTATCCTAATCCAAAACCAGCCTATAATACAGTGTCAACTATCGTTCGTATTCTGGAACGTAAGAAATTTATTAAGCATAAAGCTGTTGGTCGTGGCTATATTTATTTGCCGAAGATCGAGAAAGATGCTTACCGAGATTACCTTGCAGAGTACATGTTGAAACATTACTTCCACGGAAACAAGAATGAAGTGGTTTCGTTTTACAATAGTAAAGTTTCACTGACCGATATTTTGTAGAAAACATAGAACATTCTGAAAAGCCCTCCCAATCGGAGGGCTTTTTGTTTACATTCGTTTTTTGTACACATTGATGGATATGAAGTTTATCTTGTCTCTTCTTACAATTTCGGTGGTTCAATTGATTCACGCTCAGAAAATTCATGTGGATGATTTCACGATTCTCCCACAAAAATATGAGGAGACATTCGATTTCATTTTCAAATTGGATTCGCTTGGATTGACCGAAGGCAAGCTTAATTA
>CAMLET010000192.1 GCA_946479125.1 uncultured Flavobacteriales bacterium | reverse complement strand
ATTTTGGTAAATCAATTCGTAAAGAAGAATGGAATCTTATCAAATTGGAGTGATCCATGCTCTTGTAGTACCATCTTCAACACCGTCTTCAAAATAAGATTCCGTATAAATCAGTTTGTTTCTGGTATAAGCTAAACCATTTTTTCTACCGTCCTGAAGCTGAGTTCCGGCAACAGTATCGCCTAACCAGTTGTATTCCGTACTCCAGCCATTTGCTTTACCTTTTGTAAAGTTGACTGTGTACCTTGTATAGTAAGTTGGTTTACTTGGCAAAGAATCGCGGTATTCACGAGGAACTTGTTCCTCACGACGATTATAGCGTTCGTAGTTGTACTCACCACTTTTGAATTTTTTCAATTCCTTACGGGTTGGTTTTCTCTCGGGAACAGCCTGATCTGTATAAATGTAATCGCCTTCCAGTTCGCCATCTTTATAAGAAAACTCCATTACTGCGTGGTTGAATTGATTTTTAACCACCCACGGACCATTTGCTTTTCCGTTGAAGTATAAACCGCTGGAATAAATAGGAGTAGATCTGCGTTTTTTTAAATCAGATTTTTTAAACGCAGGAGACGGTTCCATGTCGCGACGTTCTTTATTGAAAGCCGTGTCTAAATAATAATTTGATCCGCCGTTATAGACCTTTAAAAACGACAATTCAGGAATTAAGCGTGTTGGAGTTTCAGTAAACTGATCACCATCACCAAAAGCCGGAACATATGCGTCTAGCAATAAAGTTTCTTTTCCTTTTTTGTAAGCTTTTAAAGTATTGTTGTATTCTTTTAGATCCTCCTTTGGATTTGGAACATGAATTACAATTGCCTTTTCAGTTGCTTTAAACTTGAATTTTGGAGCATAGCATTGTCCTTCCACTTTTCCTGTAAAGGGCACATTGTCTACTTTTAAGGTAAAATCTTCATCAATATCATAATAACGCTGCCATCTTAAAATTCTCGTTTGCGGAGAAACTGTTGTGTCTTCTGATTCACCACCGAAATAACCGTACAAATAGTCCCTTTCATACGCACCGCTGAAGATGATCTCAGACGTAAGGTTTCTGAAAGTGGTTTTCATACTACCGCTTAAGCTTGAATAATCTTCACCAAAGTTGATTTCAGTGTATTTGTAAACTTTGTTTCCAAGCGTAAAATCGGTTGAAGTATAAAGTTTAGAGTTCGGATCGAAGTAAGTTTGAGCTGCAACTTTTCTGTTGTATTTCCACAATTCCTGATGAATGATTTTCTTCTCTTCAATTCCTTCTTTCAATTCTTTTGTAGCTGTATAATTCAGTGTTGATGATCCCCAATCGATGTCATATTTCATACCATCAATGTCAATAGTTTCATCCATTCGATCCACTTTTTCTTCAAGAATTGCCTTCCCGTTTATGTCATATCGAATGGTTTGGTACAATTTACCGTAGTAATCAAAAAATTCTTGTTTGTATTGATTGGAATCCGCATCAAAGCTGATTTTATTGGCAATTTGTCCGTTTTCAAAATATACCGGACTTTCTTCAACAAGTTGTCCGTTTTCATTGATTTTATAACGGTATTTCAATTGACCATTTTTATGGTATTCAACCATTTCGCCTTCGTAATGAAAATGATAACCTATTGAGTCAATGACTTTATTCATCAGGTAACGTTTTCCGTCAATGCGAACTGTAATGTCGTTTTCGTTAATAAGATTGTAACGCGCTGAGTCACTCAAATTGTCATCGTTAACATAGTCATCGTAATATTCCCCCCTGTAACTGTCATAATAGTATTCTTCGCCTTCACCACCTTCGAAACTGTGGTAATCTTCGCTTGGAAGGTCTAAGTTCTCTTTACTGATCTCTACAGAATAGTAGCTGGTGAAATCGGGGAAATTGACTTCATAATAACCGTCAAGTAAGGTGTCTCTTAAAAAGTACTTTTGTTCCGGTTCTACGTAATATTCATCTTCGTAATAATAGCCGTAATCATCATAATCCTGAAGTGTAGCGGATTCACGGAACATTTTGGATTTTGCTCTTGATTCACCGTTTGTATTAACAGTATATTGTTTGATCAGGATCAATTCATCTGTTGTTCTCCAATAAAGAAAACCTAAATCGTTCTTTGCTTTTTCCTCTTTATAAGCAAAGATGCGCCATGTGTTCGATTCATTATTTTGATAGTAGCTTCCAGACTCAAGCGTGTCTCTGTTGATGAGACTTGCGTAAACTCCGTCTCTAATTCCGTTTTTGAATTCAACAACTTCTTTGATGGTATCATATACTGTAATGAAATCCGCATCGGTCAACTCCTTTTTTCCAAGTTTCTCAGCATTTTCAAGCATTTTTTCGTAGTTCGTTTCGTAAACAAAACTGTTCCAAACCCCAAATTTGCTACCGTTGAAATACTTTCCTTTTTTAAGGATACTTCCGTCAACCTTGTACCAGATTGACTCGCCGTCCAGTTGATTGTTCTTAATGCTGAAAACACCAGCAACAATGTCGTTTTTGTATTTCAAAACACGGTCCTTTATGTAAGGGACATCACGGAAATACTGCACGTACAGCCCATCAGGAAGTTTTTCAAGTGTCGGAGTAATGTCTTTCTCCAGGTCAACACGTAAACCACTCATTAAGTCGAAATCCGTTTCCATACGTTTGATGAGTTCCGGATCCATTTTTTTTCCTTCTTTAATGATCTTTGCGCTATGTTCAACTGCTTCATACTCTGTAGAAACAATTTTTTGGTTTTTGTTGTCGCGAATCAAAATTTCCTTTGAATCCACATAACGCATGTACTGACGGGAATAATTCTGAACTTCTGCCTGGTAAGGATACACATAGTGCATTTTACCATTGATAAAAACGGTTTCAATCTGCGCAGATGATGAAAGCGCAAAATAGATTGAAGTTAGGATGAGTAAAAACTTCTTCATACAAAGAAAATTATGGTGTTAATTGAGTGACAAAAATAGTTACAAATGCGTTACCGAATCAATTAAAGTAACTGTATTTGAACTCTTCTAATTTCTTAAAAGGCTGGGTTGTACCAACATGATTTTTAATGTGTTCAACTTTGAATGGTAAACCACTTTTTTCATATTTAATTTTGGTACTTATCATCGTTACAAAATCTTTGTCGATGAAAACAGAATCAACATAGCCATTAAATTGCCCCTGATTGTAAACAAAATAACGTTTATTGATAAAGGGGAATTCTGGATTTACAACCACTTTTGGGTAGTTTTTATTCCAGTATTCATATGTGGTGACTTGCGTTTCTTTCACCTTGTTTACCACCTTGTATTTCTTCAGCGGTTTTAAGGGAGAGCCTAGAATAACCCAATCTTGAGAAGACGGATTCGCAATAGAATCAACCGAAAGAGCACCAAAGAACTTGTTGTTCTCAATGTAATGAAGCCTTTCGTCGTAGAACTCGTCATCGTATTGAATTACGTTCTTCTTTTTTGCTACCGGGGTATAAATGTGGTTTGCACTTTCAATTCCCAAATGTTCTTCATCAGGAATGATATAGTGATAATATGGCCATTTGGATTTCTTTATGTAGAAATTGTGATTGGCGATAATGATGCCTTCAGAATAGGAAGTTTGTGTAACATTAGTCAGAATACCGCTTTTATTGAATCGATATACAACGGTTCTTTTTGGCAATCGTTCAACTCTATCGTTCTCAGCGTCTGAGTCTAGTGCACTACCGTAAATAACATGAGTTATAGTTTCAATTTTTTCTGCCCTCAAAATAGAGTCGTTGAACCACAATGGAAAATTTAACTGCTGACCAAGATCGTCCTGAAAAAAATAGGGGTGAATCAATGATGCTTTGACCACAACTTCTACTTTATTGGTCCCAACTTTTTCAGAACATGAGCTGAGGCAAAACGCACTAATTAATAAAGCGATAAATATGTAGAATCTCATGTTCTTTTGAGGCACCTTGTTTGTGTGTATACAGTTGCTAATGTAAGAATTATTGGATGGATATAAAAGTAGGGGCAGGTCGCGACTTGCCCCTGCATTATATTATTTGTTATAATGCTTTATTTCGTTGTAACTTTGCGCCATGCAAGATGAGCGCCCAATAACAGATTGGTTGCCTCTTACCATGAAAGAATTGGAAAAGAGGGGATGGGATGAACTAGACGTAGTTTTGGTTTCAGGTGATGCCTATGTGGATCATCCTGCTTTTGGTACCGCGGTAATTGCGCGAATTATCGAAAGCGAAGGATTTAAAATTGGTATTATCGCTCAGCCCAATTGGCGAGATGATTTACGTGATTTCAAGAAGTTTGGAAGACCAAAGTATTTCTTTGGAGTAACTGCTGGTTGTATGGATTCTATGGTGAATCATTACACTGCCGGAAAACGTTTGAGATCAACTGATGCTTATACTCCTGGTGGAGTTTCTGGTTTTCGTCCGGATTACGCAACGACGGTTTATACCAAAATTCTAAAGGAATTGTATCCTGATGTTCCCGTTTTAATCGGTGGAATTGAAGCATCGCTTCGCAGGGTAACACATTATGATTATTGGAAAAATGAATTGATGCCGTCCATTTTGGTGGATTCTGGTGCCGATTTGTTGGTTTATGGAATGGGAGAACAGCCTTTGCGCGATGTTCTGCGCTTATTAAAGAAAGGTGTTCCCTTTTCGAATATGGCAACCTTGAACCAAATTGCTTTTATGCAGGATGGTGAGAAGGAACTTCCAAAAAACAAGAATTGGAATACGGTTGAGTTGGCTAGTCACGAAGTTTGTTTGCAGGACAAAATAAAGTATGCGGCAAACTTCAAAGTGGTAGAAGTAGAATCAAATAAACTGAATGCGAACAGGATCATTCAAAAAGTAGGAAATCAAACTTTGGTGATCAATCCGCCTTTCAGAACAATGACGGAGAAAGAAATGGATCAGTCATTTGATTTACCTTATACGCGACAACCACATCCGAAATACAAAAAGCGTGGAGCAATTCCCGCTTATGACATGATTAAGTTTTCTGTCAACATGCATCGCGGATGTTTTGGTGGTTGTAGTTTTTGTACTATTTCTGCTCATCAGGGGAAATTCATTTCTTCAAGAAGTGAAAAGAGTATCATGAGCGAAATTGATGCAATAGTTGAGCATCCGGAATTCAAAGGATATTTGTCGGATATTGGTGGACCATCTGCCAACATGTATCGAATGAAGGGGAAAGACGAAGCAATTTGTGAACGCTGTTCAAGTCCAAGTTGTATTCACCCTGTGATTTGCAACAATCTGGATACTTCTCATAAAGCGATGACGGATTTGTATCGTAAGATCGATTCTCATCCGAAAATTAAAAAAGCATTCGTTGGTTCAGGTGTTCGCTATGACTTGTTGGTTGACGATTTCAATAAGAACAACGAAGACGGAAATCACGATGAATATATTGAGCAGTTAATCACTCGCCATGTTAGCGGTCGATTAAAAGTGGCTCCTGAGCATACTTCTGATGCAACTTTGCGTGTTATGCGTAAACCTTCGTTCAAGTATTTCCACAAATTCAAGGAGAAATATGATAAACTTTCGAAGAAGCACAATTTGAATCAGCCCTTGATTCCTTATTTCATTTCATCCCATCCAGGTTGTGAAGAGGTGGACATGGCAAATTTGGCAGCTGAAACCAAAGATATGGGATTCCAGTTGGAGCAGGTGCAGGATTTTACCCCAACACCAATGACAGTTGCTGAAGTTATTTATTACTCAGGTGTGCATCCATATACATTGAAGGAAGTAAAAACAGCGAGGACTCCGGAACAGAAAAAAGATCAAAACCGATTTTTCTTTTGGTATAAGCGTGAAAATCAGCAATGGATTCGCGAACGCTTAAAACGTGTAAACCAAACTGAATTGGCAGACCGATTATTAGGACAGGAACAAACACGAAATCATTCCTCTCGTGGAAATCAACCAAAAAAGGAAGTTCCTAAGTGGTTGGAGGAGCGAAGAAAGAAAAGCAGATAAAAAAACAGGACACTCGATTAAAGTGTCCTGTTTTGTTTGTAAATAGTGCCGCCGGTTATCGCGGTTATGCCTAAAAAAGCAAATAGTGTGTTCGGGTAATCTAACAAAGAGTAAACAACAGACCACTAAATGTGTTAAAAGTGAATAGCGGCTTAATGCTGGGTTTTGCGATCTGTTGCTTTACTTATAAATGATTTAGGGCTTAGGCATTAATAGTTGTCTCGCGTTCTGCGACCATTGATCAACAAGTGATCTGTTCATATGCAAATAACATTCTATACTTGTGTAAGAAGTTCCCACCTTAGCTACACAATAGAATAATTCCTTCTCAGAGCAATTAAGTCTGTGACAAAAATCCGTAATCGAATTTGTATCGTGTATATTCAATCTGTTCATCTTTGTTTCCATGTTGCTTAAACTTGTGCGTTGTTCTAGTTAGCCGAATGGATAATCCAAAGGTATGGTAGTGATTTGAAATAAAATAGCGTATAAATACGGTATTTTCATGCGGTAAACCACATTTTTTTTGCGGTAACCCGCAATGCCATTTTAT
>CAMLET010000191.1 GCA_946479125.1 uncultured Flavobacteriales bacterium | reverse complement strand
TCAGAACTATTATTCTTCAATCAACTTCCCTTCTATCGTGATTTTCTTATTCTTGAATTCACTGATCTTTCCAAAAGCACCAAGCGTACTGAGAATGTTGTTTTTAAAAGACCTTCTACCTGAATAAACATTCACTGAAACCTCAAAATCTTTGTTTTTCAATTCGTTGAGCATTTTCTCAGGAATTACGATATCATTGAAAGTTGCCACTTGTCCGGGCTGAATCTCTCGCGAAGCATTTGCCAAATAAAACTGTCCGTCTTCTGAAACTTCCATTTTTGAATTGGCTTTCAATTCACCTGAAAACGAAACATCTACAATGATGGTTTCTTTGTTTTTCTGCAATTTCTCCAGAGCTTTTTCACTTAAGGCAAGATCGATCTTAAAAGCTGGAACGGTCATTTCTGCCTGTTCCACTTTCTTTATCGCATCTTCATCCGGATGAACATCTTCGTCTTGTTTTACTTCCTGCTTTACCGGCTCTTCTTTTTCCGTTTCTTTCACTTCGTTTCCTCCACACGACACAAGCGTAAAAAGCACTATTGCAAACGTTAAGTATCCAATCTTCATAAGTCCTGATTTATTGTTTAAATGTAAGATTTTCTTTTTCAAGAGCCATTCTCAGAACAGGCAGCGACGCTTTTCCCATTCCATGCAGTTGTAAAATTTCTTTCTCGGTTTTCTTCGACAACAATTCCAACGTTACAATTCCTGCATTTTGCAGTGCTCTGCAAGCCGGACCACTCAACAATGCTAAAAAACCTGAACTCGGTTTGAAGATCTTAGCACAAACAGGACAAACAGGACAATCACTTGTCTTGTTAAATTGATGTCCGTTTTCGCAGTTTCGCAATGGCACTTCGACTAAATTTTACGTATTAATAGTAAACGCGGCCAAAATGATCAACGCACTTGGTAAACCAATTAAAGCAGTGTCAATCCATATTTTTTTTCTGTGCTGCTTTTTCAGCTCATTCTTCGTTTCACATTCAGGACCATTTTGAACAACGTTCTTTCTGCTTTCTCCCGATAACACTTCAAACATGTCTTTTTTAACTCCCGGAGAAGACATTTCAGCTGCTTTCAGAAATGTTGCAGGATTTGTCATTGCCAATTCGTTTACCAATATCTTGAAATGCGTAACCGTCAAATCGCTTCGACCAGGCAACTGCTTTATTCCATTAATGAACTGCTCAGCCGGTACAGCCAACTGATTCGCTTTTAACTGATTGACCACCTTCGCATAGCTGTCGTGTTTTTTTACGGTAGAATCCGCGTAATCTTGGAATAGCTTAGCGTACTTCAATTCAAATTGCTGATACGGCATGTCTACGTCTTCTTCACTATAAAAATGATTCACTACGTCGCCAACAAAGAAGGTAGTGTTTTGAAATTTTGTATTCACATCATTTGAAAGTTGTACAGCAAACTGATTCAACAATGCATTATTAAGCGAAACGTTGAAATCACTATTGTCACCTTCGCTAGAAACCATCTCAATAGTCACATCCTTCTGGTCATGTAATGATTTCAGAAACAATGTTCTTGAAGCTCCGTCGGTTGAAAGTGTAGCGTTTTTACCACTATAGTTTCCTTCACCTCTTTTTTCTAAAGTATCAAGAACCTCACGACCAGTAAATCCTTGTGAATCCGGAATTCTGTAAATTTCAAAGACATAGGCTTTCTTTCCATCTAAAGCTACAAACACCGTTTTCGGATTCTTCTTAGGGTTTAGAAATGTAGTTTCCTGAGCGAAAACAGTGAATGAGCTGATTAAAAAGAGTATTGACAAGAAAAATGTCGACTGAAAAATCTTACGATCCATTCTATTCGGGTTTTTGGTAGAAAGTACAAATCAACAATTATTTTCCGAATCTGAACTGTGAAATGTTAATTGAAACAGAGCTTTCGTCAATCTATGTTTGATTTCACCTCTAAATCACTTGTCGATAGCTGCAATTACAGCTGCCAATTCGGCCAAAAACTGACTTCCTGTTGTTCGCAAAATGTAACAATTGTCATTATGTTCTAACATTGGAGTGAACAAGGATTCATCAGTATTTACTTCCACCACTACTCCATTTTTCCGCATTACTTCTCTTGTAAAATGCTGTGGAAGATTTGTTGCACCCGAAGTTCCGATAATGAAGAGCATACCAGTTTTAGAAGCCAACCCAACCACAGAATCCCAGGAATAATATTCTTCATTGTAGTATTCATCAAACCAAAGCACATGCGGACGAAGTACATTTCCACATTTCGGACACATTAACGCCAACTGATCTTCTGTAGTAAATTGATTTTTATCACGACCAATCAACTGAATTTCTTTTGGGAAAGGATACAATTCTGTTGAACATTCTTCAGCACATCGCACAAAGGTTAAGTCGCCATGAATTTGAAACAGGCTTTTTGGATTACTCCCAGCCTTTAAATGTAATCCATCCACATTCTGAGAGATCAGTGCAAAACTCTCCGGAATAAGTTTTTCTATTTTCGCCAAAGCATAATGTCCGGCATTTGGTTGAGCCGCTTCTGTAACCGACTTACGATATAAATACCATTTCCAGACTTCATCGTAGGCAATATCGAACATACGTTTGGTAGCAACCTCTTCTGCACGATAGTTTTCTGAACCAATTGTCCAATAACCATCTGCTCCACGGAAAGTTGGAATTCCGCTTTCAGATGAAAGTCCGGCTCCGACCAGGAAAGTGATCTTTTGTCCGTTAGCAATACATTCTTTTAGTTTAGCCTGAAGTTGTTCATTCATGGATAATCAATTCTCAAGCTAAATTAAGAATCAATTCTATTTCCGAACTAGGTAAATGATTCCAACTGTCAATCCCGAATAAAAAGCCACCGTTCCGGTAAGAATACCGGCAGAACCCCAGTTATTTCTTCTTCGATACTTGATCATTTCTTTTCTTATTGGAGACTTGGAATCAGAATCTTTCAAAAGATGATAGTGTTCTCTATCGAGTGAGAAATAGTAATGTCCACGCTCCCTTTCATCCTGAATTGTTTCTAAAAACTGAAAATAGATTTCTGGCTGTTTTTCGATCAGGGATTTAAGCACCTGATGCATATAACTCCTTTTTAAACCGTTGGAGTCAGGAATTGAATAACTAAAGTTTTGAAAAGAATTCAGATCCGTTTGACCAACAGTTACCAAATAAGCATCCGTCTTCTCTTTTATATTCGAATGAGCAAGATACAAACTGTCGTATTTCAGTTTCATCAAGGTATCTATTTGTCGTCTCTGATCCTCTATAAGCTCTCTATTATTCCCCCAGTCCAATACATCATAATAATAGCCTCTTTTCATAACATAAACACTGTAAACAGGACTATTCGGAAATTCTTTGTGTAGTTCAACGAGCATTTCATGTTCCTTGTTTTTTATGTACGTATCTAAGAGATCGTAACAACCACTTCTAGAGGGAATTGATTTTAATTTTTTCGTAAAACCTTCCGTTATCGGCGAACTACCTTTGAATTCATAATCTCCATTTTTGTTCATGTTGGACGGATAAACCGTATACACATAGGTGTAAACCATTTCGTTCCTAATCTCGTAGATTGTGCTTTTTGATTTATAGAATTGAGAAGTATCTGTTTGTCCGAAAGAAAAGAGAAAAAATAATAGAAAAAGGGAAGTTAGTTTGATTTTCATATGACCGTTTCAAAGATTCATTTGGCTCTTACAATAATAGGGAGAAAAAGTTCAGAATCACTGTAATTCACCACTTCAAAATAAGGAAAACAGCTAAATAGCAACTTAACAATATTACTAACTTTGACTCATGAAACTGAACACTCTGCTGATCTTGTTGTCGCTGGTAATATGCTCACAAGCGCATGCTTTAAAAACAAATATTCCGGAATCGCAATGTATTTCCATTCAGGATACTTATATAAAAGAAGCATTTGAGTTGACCAAAAATTCTGTTGGTCTTTCAGCTCCGATTAGTGCGCGCGCATTTGCCTATTTGGGACTTGGCATGTACGAATCAGCAAAGTATTTCAAGCCAGTGTCGAATGATTTGACACAGTATCTGAACGATTACAACCATTTAGAAAGAACAAAGGGAATTGTTTCAGCTCAACTCATTTCAAACGAAGTAAATTTCCAGATCTGCTCTTACTTCTACCGTTCAATGCCCCCATCTTCGAACAAACATCTGACGGCTTTACGCGACTCTCTTTTCACTATTTTCAAAGTTGGAAACAATCAAAAAACAGTAAATAGAAGTTTGAAAATCTCATCTGAGATTGTGAATCACGTGATTGCTTATTCAAAAGGTGATGGAGCCGATGACGCATTTCTGAAAAACTATCCCGAAGGCTACAAAGAACCTGTTTGTGAAGGCTGCTGGACAAAAACTTCTCCAGGATATTATTCAGCTTTACTTCCGTTTTGGGGTGAAAACCGATATTTCCTGAAAGAAAATCAAGCAATTTTTGAGGCAATGACTACTCCTGTTTATTCAAAAGAACAGGAAAGTAATATTTACAAAGACTCAAAAGAGATTGCCGATCTTACAGCCAGCGAGAAACCTGAATATGAGTTAATCGCTGAATATTGGGATGATGCTCCGGGATATACAGGAACACCATCAGGACATTTTTATAACATGGCGCACAATCTGGCTATGAGTCAACAGCTGGATTACCAAAAGCGTTGTGAATTATATCTTGCACTTGGAATTTCGTTGAATGATGCGTTTATCAATTGCTGGAAAGGGAAGTATAAATTCAATTTTATTCGACCTATATCTTACATCCATCGGTTCATTCAAAAGGATTTCAATTCATTGATTGCAACTCCTTCGTTTCCTGAATATCCATCTGGTCATTCTATGCAAAGTGGCGGTGGAACAGAGATTTTGAAAGAGTTCTTTGGCTACAATCTCACATTTACTGATTCAACAAACGTTTGGAGAAAAGACATTGACGGAACTCCAAGAACATTTGAAAACTTCGATAAGCTGGCTCAGGAAATTTCTTCTTCCCGTGTTTATGGTGGAATTCACTTTCGAACTACGGCAAATGAAAGTTTGGAATATGGTCGACAGGTTGGACTTACCACATTACGAACTTTAAAACTAATTCCATGAGAATAACACTTTCAACTCTATGTATTGGAATTGGGTTTTCTTTAAACGCACAAATTGAGTTTAAGGAAGTCAGCGAAACCAAGGGTTTAAATTATATCTATCCCGGAAACGATTTTCAGATGGCTGGTGGTGGTGTGATGGTTATTGATGTTAACAATGACGGCTGGGAAGATCTTTTTCAGGCAGGAGGTGTTTTTCCATCAAAATTATGGATGAACAACCAGGGCGTTTTTTCAGACAAAACAGCCGAATTAAAAATTGACACTTTAGACAGCTACTTCATTCAGGGAGCAGTTGCAGCCGATTACAATAAGGACGGTTTTACTGATTTCATAATTGCGAATTATGGCGTTGGAATGAGTCGTGGTGACAAGAAAGTTCCGGTTCTGATGAAAAACGTAAAAGGTAAATACTTTGTTCCGGTTTCTTTGGAGAATGTACTGCCAAAAGGAAATTACGCTTCAGCATGCTGGGGTGATGTTAATAACGACGGTTGGATTGACTTATATTTCTGCAATTACGTCAAATCAATGGGCGGAATTCAGGACGAATTTGGAAGAGAGATTGGTTATGATCCCACCTGCTATGACAACAAACTGTTGATCAATCACGAAGGAAATAATTTTACAGAAGAATCGATTAGCTATGGTGTTTCTAATCCGGGCTGCAGCCTGGCATCGCGTTTTCACGACGTTGACAATGATGGAGATCAGGATTTAATGCTGCTGAACGATTTTGGTGAATGGACGAACGAAGGAAACCGGTATTATGCGAATAACTTCCCGACAATCGGTTTTACAGATATGAGTGTCGCAGTTAACTTCGATACGAAAATGTACGGAATGGGAATTGGTATTGGCGATTATAAAAATGATGGGAATCCGGGCTACTACATTACAAATATTGGAGAAAACGAATTGCTTCATTTCACTAATGGTGCTTTTGTGAATGTTGCAAAAACACTGAAAGTTGATCTGACTTATGTGCGCGACACCTTGCGAGGAACAAGCTGGACTCCCCTATTTTTTGATGCAGATATGGACGGCGATTTAGATTTGTACGTGAGCAAAGGAAATGTAGCAACGCTGGTTCCAAAAACGGTCATTAAGGATCCCAATATGTTTTTCGAAAATGTAGATGGTGTTTTCGTAGAAAAAGGTTTATCAGCAGGCTTGAACGATCCTATCTCTCATCGAGGTTCTGTTATTCTTGATTTCGATCATGATGGCGATCTGGATATCATTTCATCTGTTGTAAAACTACCTTGGGCAGCATTTCAACAAATGGAACAAAAGATGAAATTGTTTGAGAATGTGAGCAAACAGGGAAATTGGATTGCAGTGAACTTAGCTCCAAAGAATTATTCAAATTCAGATGCTTTTGGAGCAACTGTGACTTTCAAGCATAAGGGGAAAATTCAGAAACATGTTCTT
>CAMLET010000190.1 GCA_946479125.1 uncultured Flavobacteriales bacterium | reverse complement strand
TTGCCAGCCTTACCGTATTCAGTATAATAACAACAAAATCTATACTGCAACCAATCAGGGGCTGTACATTTACGATCTAAAAACCAAATCAACGTCCACACTCAATGTATTTTCCGGACTTGCTTCAAATAATGTCCAGGATGTACTAATTGTCGATAATAACATTTGGGTAGCAACTGGAAAGGGGCTGCAAAAAATCCCGTTATCAGAATTTCATCACACTCCAAGAACTCTTGTTTCATTAAAACAGAAGTTGAAGAATGTTGAACTCACGTTTAATGAAACATTTACACTATTTCCTGAAACACGGGCCTATTCCAGCAATGGACATTTTGACTATGCCTATAGAATTAATCGTTCAAATGGTTGGACACAAGTTCCGGGATCTATCAGCAAAATTCAGCTGCAAAACATTCCAACGGGAAATTTTGAAATTGAATTAAAGGCAATTGATCATTTAGGTAGGGATTCTCAAAACACGATCATCATTAAAGGTTATTCTTCACCGCCATTTTGGTACACCTGGTGGTTTATTCTGCTCGAAATTGTATTGTTTCTCGGAATTGTGTTCTACATTTTTAAGCGTCAGCTTGCAAAGCGACAAAAAGCATTGAACTATCAAAACGAAATGAATGCGTTAAAGCTGACGGCTATTAAATCGCAAATGAATCCGCATTTCATTTTTAATGTGCTGAGTTCCATCAAAGGTTATATTTATGAAAATGATCGACAGAGAGCAACGTCGTACCTGGATGATTTTTCGGATTTAATGCGCGCCGTTTTAGAAATGAGCGAAGTGCATTATGTTAGTTTAGCCGAGGAACTAAAGCTGTTGAAACTCTATATTGAACTTGAAGCAATGATGCTGGAAGATTTTAGTTTGGAGGTTTCTATTCAGGAAAATGTTCACACAGAAACCATCCAAATTCCGTCACTAATTCTTCAGCCTTATATTGAGAACGCCTTCAAACATGGTTTACGGCATAAACAAGGTGAAAAGAAATTGGAAATAAGGGTTTCGAAACCTAACAACAATCAATATCGAATTGAATTGATTGACAATGGAATTGGTCGTAAAGCAGCAGAAGAATTAAACTTGAGTAATACCATCAAAAGACAATCGTTCGCAACACAAGCACTCGAAAAACGGATTGCATTGATCAATAGCGATTACCAAAAGCAAAACATTGAATTGGAAATCGTTGATTTGTACATTGATGGAAAATCATCCGGAACAAAAATTCAACTCACTATTACTTCAAAACAACATGATTAAAGCACTGATCGTAGATGACGCACCGCAAGTTCGAAAATTACTTCGATTGATGCTTTCTGAGCTGGCAACAGATGTTTCCATTGTTGGAGAAGCCGAAAACGTAGAACAAGCTGTAAGCTTAATTCGAGCGGAAAAACCAGATTTGGTGTTTTTGGACATCGAAATGCCAGGCAAAAGTGGTTTGCAATTGGTTGACGAATTAAAAGAATCCGAGATTAACTTCCACATTGTATTTATTACCGCTTACAATCAATATGCGCTGCAAGCGTTCCGCCTTTCAGCAGTTGATTACCTCATAAAACCAGTAAAGGAAAAGGAACTGTTGGAAGCATTGGCGAAAGTACGAACGCAAACAGAACTGAAACGTACGTCGGAGCAATTGAAACTGCTATCGGAGAATCTAAAAATTCAGGAAAACAATACCATTTCCATTCCAGTAAACTATGGTAACGAATATATCAATACAGAAGACCTGGAATATCTGGAAGCCGACAACACCTACGTGAATTTGTTCTTTGTAAATGGTGAACGAAAATTGGTTTCAAAACACCTGAAACACTTCGAAAACTTGCTTTGTAACTTCGATGCTTTCACCAAGGTTCATCGTTCTTACATCATCAATCGAAACCATTTTCAAGCCTTCCGCAAAGAAGATCGTGGAACCATTATTATGAAGAGTGGAAAGCAGATTAGTTTATCGCGCAGCCATCGTCAAACGTTCCTTGAACTGATCGAAAAAGAACATTAAGTTCATTCCCTAGTTCAACTGTGTCGTTCTCTAAGAAACATTGAGATCTCACACACCTCAGTCCTATTTTCGTATGAAAACTAAGGACTTACGTATGAAAAAATCATTACTCACAACACTTTTTGGAATTGGTATAACTGCTGGCACATTTGCTCAGAACGTAACTATTCCTGATGCTAACTTTAAGGCTTATTTGGTTGCAGATCCAAACATTAATACCAATGCCGATTCTGAAATACAGGTGAGTGAAGCAACAGCTTTCTCGACAAGCATCAATTGCAATTTTCTGAATATCTCAGATTTTACTGGACTGGAGGCATTTGTAAACCTGCATAGTCTGACGATTGTTTACAACCCGGTTACAACTCTTGATCTATCGCAAAACACGGCACTGACAGTTTTGGATGTTTATAACAACGACCTTACTTCTTTGAATGTAAGTAACAATACTCAGTTGGTTGAGTTGCGTTGTGAAAATAATCCCTTAGAGACACTTGATGTTAGCATGCTTCCCGCATTGAGTATGCTTACTTGCGGAAACTGCAGTCTATCAACTCTCGACGTAACGAATAACACACAGTTGGTCCATTTTGAACCAGCAAATTATAATTCGCCAGATCCGAATGAACTAACAACCATTGATCTATCTAACAATACATTGCTCGAGATTTTTGGTGTTGCCGGAAACTTACTGACATCGCTGGATTTGAGTAACAACGATGCGATAACTTGGATAAACTGTTACAACAATGACATTACTTCTCTGGATCTTTCAAATCTGACGAACCTTGTTACGATTTATGCTTCGAGAAACGCCCTTACATCCATAGATATTAGTAATAACATGAGTCTAGAGGCTATGGATGTCAGCAACAATCCATTGGTTGGAAATATTGACATTAGCAATCATGTCGCGATGCGAAGCATTTGGTGCGAAGCAACAAGTATATCCGGATTGAATTTGGCAAATGGTCACAACTCCGAGTTCGGGGCAATGTATGCTTCTCAAAATCCTAACCTGACATGCATCGAAGTAGACGACGAAATATGGTCAACAACCAACTGGGGTCAACAGTACAACAAAGATACGATTGCTAGTTATAGCGAAGATTGTGATGGACTTGGGATAATAGAAGCCCAACAACTTGTTCTGAATGTTTATCCGAATCCAGCAACGAATGTGCTGAACATAGAATTGAATTCTGCCGCAACTATTCAAATCGTGAATATTATGGGTGAAATCATTCAACAATATGTGCTGGCCGAAGGAACAAATAGTATTGCCATTGAAAACCTCAATGCAGGTACTTACTTCATTCAAACTCAAAACGGTTCAAAAGCAATGTTTGTAAAGCAGTAGTTCCAAGACTACGAAAGTACTTTCATTTTTTTCATAGTAAAGCCTTGGTTCTGATCTCGTACGTACGGGACAGGATCAAGGCTTTGTATTTCCACCAAGTTATAAACTTTTCGTTCTTCACTACTTTTAACGCAGGCTTCACTTTCAATGCATCATTAATGCTTAACTTCACCTAGTTAAAGTAGCAATGGGTAAACAGAAGAGACACGTACTCGATTTTGAAAACGAAATTGAATTCGATTTGGTTGGAATCTGTACCCCGCATCCCGACTACCGCGTGGTTTGGGATATCAATTCTACTTTAAAATGGCAGTTGGAAAAAGCTCCTGATCTGTTCGAAATGTCGAATAAAAAAGGTCTTTCACAATCCAAACACACTTATTTCCAGTGGAAAGACGAAGAGAATTACGTCGAATACTATTTTATCAAGAATAAATCGGAAAACAAGTTCCTTATTCCTGAATATCATCAGATCGACTATTTCATCATTCTGAATAATCTCCAGTTGGAAACAGTTGAAGAAGTAGTAACAAAATTGAAACGTGTAGGAAATATCATGGCTGTGTTTAGTTATGATCCAACCACTATTGCTTCAGCTGAAAATATTATATTGTAATATGAAGAAAACGAAAATTGTTGCAACACTTGGTCCTGCGAGTACTCCGAAAGACGTGCTCAGAAGAATGCTACAGGAAGGTGTTAATGTATGTAGATTAAATTGCTCTCATGGTTCTCATGAAGATCATTTGGAGAGCATTAAAGTTATCCGTGAATTGAACGAGGAAATGGGACTGAACGTTGCCATTCTTGCCGATTTACAAGGTCCGAAAATTCGTACCTACGAAATGGAAAACAATGGTGTAATGATGGAAAATGGCGCAAGCGTTACCATTGTTACGGAGAAAATTGTTGGTACCAAGGACAAGTTTGGAATAAGCTACGCTCAAATGCCTCAGGATGTAAAACCAGGCGAACGTATCTTACTTGACGACGGAAAGCTGATGATGGAAATTGTTAGCACAGACGGTGAACGTGAGATTAAGGCGAAAGTCATTCACGGTGGAATTCTCTCCTCTAAAAAAGGTGTTAACTTACCAAATACCGTGATTTCACTTCCTTCGCTAACAGAAAAAGATAGAGCGGATTTGGAATTTGCATTGAGCAACGAAGTGGATTGGATTGGACTTTCATTTGTTCGTTCTGCGAGAGATATTATCGAATTGAAGCACATTATTTCCAATAGAAAAGCAAAAGCGAAAGTGATTGCGAAAATTGAAAAACCGGAAGCGGTTGATGATATTGATGCAATTGTTCATGCAGCTGATGCACTAATGGTTGCTCGTGGAGATTTAGGCGTTGAAGTTCCTTACCAAAACGTTCCATTGATCCAGAAAATGTTGATCCGTAAAGGTCACCAATACGCGAAGCCAGTAATTGTTGCTACGCAGATGATGGAAAGTATGATTACGAGTATTTCTCCAACGCGTGCAGAAGTAAATGACGTTGCAAATGCAGTTCTTGATGGAGCTGATGCTGTAATGCTTTCAGGAGAAACCTCCGTTGGTAAATTCCCAATCGAAGTCATTCAGACGATGAGTAACATTGTGAAGGAAATGGAGAATTTTGATGGAATTTATCATAAAGAAGAAATTCCTGAGAAATCACAATCTCGTTTCATCTCAGATTCGGTTTGTTTCAACGCTTGTCGTTTGGCACAGCGTGTAGAGGCAGATGCCATTATTACGATGAGCTATTCGGGTTATACAGCATATAAAATTGCTTCACAGCGACCAAATGCTCCCATCTTTGTGTTTACAGCAAATAGAGAGATTCTAACGCAATTGAATCTAGTTTGGGGGGTTCGTGCTTTCTACTACAACAAGAAAGTGAGCACAGACCATACAATTGCCGATATCAAATATCTATTGCAAAAAGATGGATTGTTAAAACAAGGAGATTTAGTGATCAACATAGCTTCCATTCCAATTGAAGAAAATGGAAAATCGAACATGTTGAAATTAAGTTATGTAGAATAAGAGAAAGCGGATGCTTTCAATGAGAAATAAAAAAGGGATGAAATTTATTCATCCCTTTTTTAATGTGTTTACTTTATCGCGAATCGGGCTGCTAAAGCACCTCCCCAATACAAGTATCCATAAGGATAACCATTAAATGATGGGCCAAAATCTACTGCCACGTTCAGAGGTATTGCTTCGAAGGTATACTCCAAACCTAAAACACCGTCTAAACCAACGTATGATGAGTTCCCGTAGTATTTTCCTTTGTAGTAGTAACCGTTATATCCTGGACCATAATTCCAAAATCCAACATGCGCACCTACACCCCAATACCATTCCAAACCACCACTGATGCCGTAGTTTTTCTCATACAACCCTTGAATAAACCAATCGCGACTTCCACCGCCAATTCTAAATTCTCCAAAACCACCACCAAAATCATGTTTAATGTCTAGCGTTCCATAATATGGAAATCCACCTTTAATACCAATCGCTGTTTTGTAGTTTTGTCCGTATGATGACACGGAAACCATCGCTGTCATCAACACTAATAATACTGCACTTTTCATAACTCACTTTGTTAATAACCTGATCTAAATATATAGTTAGTTAAGTTTACCTGCAAGAGTAAATGCAATTCTTTTAACAAACTTTTGATTTCCATCTATCCCAAATGACTCAATAACAGCAAGGTAAACACCAAGCCCAGCCTTAATCTCCTCATCATTTAAGCCATTCCATGAAAAAGTTCCTTTAACATCCATTAACTCATTCTTAAACAGCGTTTTAACTTCTCTCCCCTGATCATCGTAGATAATAACCGTTGCCAATAGGCCAGGTTCAACAAATGCGTAGTTAAACAACATTACATCTTGATAACCATCATTATCTGGTGAAAAAACAGGTTCATTTGTCGCGAAATCACCGTTCTGAACAACCACTTGATATTGTGAATTTTGTCTTCCTGGTGTACCAAAACCAACAGGCTCCGAAGCGGTATGCCAATTGTCTTTTGAATCTGAATTTCCTAATGGATCAATGCGCTCCAATGTTTTATTTTCTGTTTCATCCACCAAACTAAAATGCCAATCTCCGAAGTAAGAAACCTTGTCAATAACAGCATCATTGACAATGACGTAAACCGTTCCCGAAT
>CAMLET010000189.1 GCA_946479125.1 uncultured Flavobacteriales bacterium | reverse complement strand
TCATGAACGAACGTGTTTGGGAAGGAAAAGAATATAGAAATGGTGTGTTGAAACGCGCTGGAACAGTAACTGTAATTCGTTAATGATGAAAAAGATTATTTGCACTTTATTGGGATTGTACGCTGGTGTTGCTAACGCGCAAGACCCGAATTTCTCGCAGTTCTATAACAATCCAACATATTACAATCCTGGGATGACAGGAATTAACGATGGAACGACTTTACGCTTGAACGCACGAAATCTTTGGGGACCAATTCCCGGACGTTTCAATACGTTTGCAGCGGCGGTTGAATCACAGTCTGTTTTCAAAATGGGATTGGGTTTGAATGCTTATTCAGATGTTGGTGGTGAAAGCTTGCTCCGAACTACAGCTGGATATTTGAGTTATTCTTATCGTCCGGTTGATACCAAAAACTGTATTGTACAAGCAGGAGTGAGTGGGGGATATGTGAACAAGAACATTGACTGGTCGAAACTGAAGTTCTCAGATCAGTATGATGAGACTTTAGGAGAAGTTCGACCATCGTCATTCGCCAATCCAAACTACAGAAGTGTTGGTTATGCCGATTTCAGCGCTGGAGCGGCAGTTCGTTTCAATGCAGAACCAAGAAGAAATAGCAGATGTGGTTTTGACCGTTTGATGGTGACCTTGGGTGGAAGTGTTCATCACTTATCTCAGCCAAGTGATGCATTCCTACAAAACAGTTCACAACTTCCTATTCGAATGATTTTCCACGGAAATGTAAACTTGTTGTTCAACGATATCGTTTTGGCTCCTGGAGCGGTTTACGAATCGCAAAACGAATTCAGAACTTTCAGCTTCGGATTGAATGTAATGCAGCGACCAATGACTTATGGTATTTGGGTTCGAAACAGAACAGCGGCTTTAACAGGTAAACAATTCGACTCGTTCATTTTTGCAATTGGTTTGAATTTACCAAGCAAAGGCGATATGAACTGGAGGGTGATGTACAATTACGATTTTACGGTTTCACGTTTAAAAACGAGTTCTTACGGAACACATGAGTTGAGTTTGGTAGGAGAGTTTAAGAATGCAATTTTATTTAGAAAATTGGTTTCAAGTAGAAACATTAAGAGACGATTTAAGTGTCCAACGGATTTTGGTGGTATGTAAATTAAACCTTTTCGAAATATGTAGGGACAAGTCGCGACTTGTCCCTACAATTATTCCAAATGATTATTTCGTGACTTCCTCTTCCTTCGAAATCGGTTTTCTGAAAATGATCTTTCCATCGAAAATATCCATCACCACTCCATTCGTTGTATCAACTGTTCCGGCTAACAGTGCTTTCGAAAGTTCATTCAACACTTGCTTCTGGATAACACGTTTCACTGGTCGTGCACCAAAGTGAGGATCGTAACCAGCTTCAACAATGTGTGCTTTCGCATCGTCTTTGATTATCAAGTGAATGTTCTTTTCATTCAACATCTTGATTAACTGATCTAACTGAATGTCTACGATTTGACGAACATAACGCTTGTTCAACGGTGTAAAGACAATCGTTTCATCTATACGGTTCAGGAACTCAGGACGAATGGTTTGTTTTAAGAGCTCCATTACTTTGAACTTCGCTTTTTCCATTGCATCCTCCAACTCACTTTCTTTCACACCTTCAAACGATTCCTGGATCAAATGTGAACCAAGGTTAGAAGTCATGATGATGATTGTGTTCTTGAAGTTAACGATGCGACCTTTGTTGTCCGTTAATCGACCATCGTCCAATACTTGCAACATGATATTGAAAACATCAGGATGCGCTTTTTCGATTTCGTCTAACAAAACAATAGAGTAGGGACGACGACGAACTGCTTCTGTCAATTGACCACCTTCATCGTATCCAACGTATCCCGGAGGTGCTCCAACCAAACGGCTCACGCTGTGTTTCTCCTGATATTCCGACATATCAATACGCGTCATTGCATTCTCATCGTTGAATAAGAAATCTGCTAATGATTTTGCTAATTCCGTTTTACCAACACCAGTTGGACCAAGGAAAATGAATGAACCAATTGGTTTTCTTGCATCGTTTAATCCTGCTCTGCTTCTTCGAACAGCGTCAGAAAGTGCAACAATCGCTTCTTCTTGTCCAACAACACGTTTTCCAAGTTCATCTTCCAATCGAAGTAGTTTTGAAACTTCCGATTCGATCATTCGTGTAACAGGAATTCCAGTCCACTTTGAAACAACGTCAGCAATTTCTTCGGCATCCACCTCTTCTTTGATCATTTTAGAATGACTTTGAAGTTCTGCCAATTTCGCTTTATTGTTTTCCAATGCAACTTCAGCTTCTTTGATCTTTCCGTAACGAATTTCAGCTACTTTTCCGTAATCACCTGAACGTTCCGCCTGATCAGCTTCCAGTTTCAAATTCTCGATCAATTCCTTTGTTTTCTGAACTCCATCTACGATATCTCGTTCTGCTTGCCATTTTGCTTTAAGGGCATTTCGCTGATCTTCTAAAACCGCAAGATCTTTTCCTAAACTATCCAATTTAGCCGTATCGTTTTCGCGTTTGATTGCTTCTCTTTCAATCTCGAGTTGCATGATCTTACGTTCCAATTCGTCCAATTCTTCAGGTTTGGAATTGATTTCCATTCTTAGTTTAGACGCAGCTTCATCAATTAAATCGATAGCCTTATCCGGTAAATGACGTTCAGTAATGTATCGTTGAGAAAGCTCTACAGCAGCAATAATTGCAGCGTCTTTGATGAGAACTTTATGGTGATTTTCATATTTCTCCTTAATTCCACGAAGAATAGAAATCGCATCTTCCGTATCAGGTTCATCCACCAAAACAGTTTGAAAACGACGAACCAATGCTTTATCTTTTTCAAAGTACTTTTGATACTCGTTCAAAGTTGTAGCGCCAACGGCTCTCAATTCTCCTCTTGCTAAAGCCGGTTTTAGAATGTTTGCAGCGTCCATTGCGCCTTCGCCACCGCCACCAGCTCCAACAAGTGTATGAATCTCGTCGATGAACAAAATGATTTCACCATCCGCATTTGTAACTTCTTTCACCACCGCTTTCAAGCGCTCTTCGAATTCCCCCTTGAATTTTGCACCAGCAATCAACGAACCCATATCCAGTGAATAAACCACTTTCGATTTCAAGTTTTCAGGAACGTCGCCATCAATAATTCGATGTGCTAATCCTTCTGCAATTGCAGTTTTACCAACTCCTGGTTCTCCAATAAGAATTGGATTGTTCTTGGTTCTACGCGTTAAAATTTGAAGTACTCTGCGGATTTCGTCATCACGACCAATTACTGGGTCGAGTTTTCCCGCTTTCGCCATTTCATTTAAGTTTTTGGCGTATTTCTCTAATGATTTGTAAGTTCCTTCTTGTTGATTTGAGGTCACTTTATCTCCTTTTCTAAGTTCAATAATCTGTTTTTCTACCTTCTTTTTGTCCAGCTTAACATCTTTCAGAAGCTTTCCAATTTGGTCATTCCCTTCAACCAACGCCAAAAAGAGCATTTCCACAGCAACGAATTCATCGTTATTGGTTTTTGCAAGCTGAATTGCTTTTTGAAGCGTTTGTTGGGCATTGGAAGACAAGAATAACTGTCCGCCTTCCACTTTTGAAATTCCTTTGAGAATACTATCAACGGTTTGATTCAGTATGTTTTTGTCAACCTGATTTTGTTGAAGTATATAAGGAACCACATCCTGATCCTGCATCAAAATGCCTTTCAGGATATGCGCGTTTTCTATCGCCGGGTGCTTTTCCTGTGCTGCAAGTTCTTGCGCAAAACCAAGCACCTCTTGTGTCTTTATTGTAAATTGATTCGTGTCCATTTTCTAAAATTTGACATTCTTTCGTCGTCAAACCTTGAACCAAATGAAAATAGCAGAGATAATTAGGACAATTTGTCGCTATAAACCGCTGTAGTGCGACAAATTGACATTAATTTCCTGTTTTCTGTACTGGATTATCTGTATTTTTGTCGCATGAAATCACTAATAGAGAATTTCAAGAAGATTGCTCCATATTTCGTTGACGTATGGCAATATCTGCTCATCATCGTCATTTTTATTATTGCAGCAATTTTTGTGCTTTAGATCAGGAGTGTAAAACCGAATAGTGCGTTAAGGAAATTTCTGTTTAGCCCTTGTTTTACTTCGTAACTACTGGTTCTGTTTCCAAACATCAATGTGTATCGAAGTCCAAAATTCATTACAATACTTTTGGTTAAAGGCTTAGACAGTTTTAATCCATACATCGCGCAAACGGCACTGTATTCATGTTTTTTATCGTAAAATTCGTTTGCCGAATCAGTAAATAATTTTCCACCTACTTTATAGTGATAATCTTTATCTACTAAAGACGATTTCATAAATCCCAAACCAAACTCATGGGTTAAACCAATCGGTTTAATTAATTCTTCCGAAGTTAGACTAAGTACAGGCATGAAGGTTAAGGATCTGTATTTCATGTCCTCCAGAGTGAAGTCACTTGGGTCATAGTAAACATCATTTACGGTATCGTGATAGTATTTACCTTCTTGATAAGCTATATCACTTGTATAGTACGTGAATTGAGCAGCGAACGAAACGTTTTGCCGGGAAAAGAAGGTGATTCCGGCAGCAAATCCCCAATCGAAATTGCTGTATGCTTCCAATTGACTCCCATTATAGCGGTAATTCGGCTTGTTATTATTGTCAATAAGATCTTCAAAGCTTTCTTTGAAGATTGGTTTTCTACCAATGACATTAAAATCGATCCCTACTTTATGTCCGTAATAAGTATTTTGTGCATTTGCCGTTGTTGCCAAAAAGAACAAAGGCAAAATAAATTTGACAAATTTCATTAGTTTGAAGGCTGTTTAAGTTTCTTTAATAAGTGATAGTAATAGGCCTTATTGATCGTAGTTTTTGCTTTACTATGAACGGTGTTATTGCCATAAGTTAAAATTGATCCTTTTTGAGTATCAAAAACAATGGTAGAATACTCTGTAGTTCTTCCTTTCAGGATCTTAATTGGTGTATACAATAAAAGCGTAAAAGGCAGTGTAGGAAACAGAATAGCCGAATAAATGTAGATTCCAGGTCGAATATCGGGAGCAAAAGTATATTCAGCAGTGGTGAATAAAATAGTACTTGTTCCACGATCGGCAGTTGACTCTTTTAGACGTTCGTAATCAACAGGAAAAATATCAATAGAAGGATAATTTGCAGCCTGATTCAAAAATGAGAAATAAGCATCTCTTTCGTTATACAATTTTGTGTCACCGGTTTCAAGTGTTCCCCTGCTAACAGTTGACATTTGAACATCAACCTCGTCTGCAGAAGTTTGTATCGCCTGAGCAAATTCGTCTTGTTTTTCTTCCAAATCAGCAAGGGTATATTTGCTTGCATTGGAATAAGAAACAGAAGGCTCCACCAAAACGAATTTTTCCAGATTCACACCCTTAGTACCTGTTCTTTCCTCACGAAGCACTTTCTTTCTTTCAGCCTTAGCCAATTTACTGAAAGCATCTTTTTCAGCCTGAATGGAATCCTGCTGTGCTTTATATTTATTAAATAGTTTTAAAAATCCAGCATCCTGAATGATGTCAGGGATCATATACATCGCGAAATTTGTAGAATCAACCGTTTTTGAAGCGTTAATATCCGTTTTGGTCTTGATCTTATCGTATTTCGATTTATTCACCTGAGTTGTATCATCAGCTACAACTGGTTTTTCTTGTTCGATTTTGAACTCGGCAATACGTTCTTTCATACTTTTCGTATTGAATTCTTTAATTGCAAAACTTGATGTTTTAGAAACCGATTTCACAACTCGTTCATAAACCAAATTGAAGTATTGATCATCAGGATTTTCAGTTTTGAGATCGTAAACCTCACGTAATCCAACTGCTGCAAGTTCTTTTGATTTTAAGTTTTTAATGAAATAATAAAGCGTTGCGCTTTCTCCTTCATAATCGCTTTGACTTGGTAGCGTTCTCGAAAAATCACCTTCAGCATTTAACTGCAGAATAGAAAGCCATGTAAGCGCCTTCATATGTTTTAAGTAAACCGAATTCGGAAATTCTGCCTCAAGAAGATAAATAGAGTAAAGGGCCTGACAAAGTTCTGCATCAATAATGTTCGATCGCAAACTTTCAAAGCGCGCAACCTGACGAATATAATTGAAACGCTCATCTCCGAAATTATTTACGGTAGTTCCCCAATCGCTGTATAATCTCAAAGCTTCATTAATTGCATCTTTTCGTTTTCTGATATTTGGGTGAGAACTATTATCGTCGTCGTAATTTTCGTTGGTTTTGATCGGATATGTCTTTGTTCCAAATTCCACTTCGGGAACGTAAGAAACCTGAGAATTAAAATAGTCTTTGCGAAATACCACATCATCGAATGGAAGATAGGAATACATCAAAACATCGAATGTTGGGATGATCTCATCAACGCTATAACCGGCATCATGAAACAGTTTTAACGCAAGTCGGTCAGCCGTAAATTCCAATTCTTTTGAGTAAGTACTGATGAAACTGGGATTTCATGCTCGTGCCCTTGTTGAGAGGTATGAGACCTCCGACAAGATTCTTTGTCTACAAAGTAAGGGAGAAAAGCTCAATCG
>CAMLET010000188.1 GCA_946479125.1 uncultured Flavobacteriales bacterium | reverse complement strand
TTCTCCAAACTCCTGAATCACTTCTCCAATAGTATCCATGTTCAAGTCGAAAATCAAACGACCATTATCGTACTGTTGAACAGAAGATGTTGTTCCAACAATTGAATAATCGATTCGGTAACCGTGTTTAGAACCGTTGGTATAACCGTTATGAGAATCCAATTCGCCGTTTGGCAAATATGTATACCAGTCTTTGTCTAATTCGCCATTTGTATAAATTCCTTCTTCTATCAAATCTCCATAGATGTTGTACTCCAAATACAATCCGTTGTACTCACCATCAGCAATTTGGAATGCTCTTTTCACATTTCCGTTTGAGTGATAAACCACTAAAGTATCAACCAGTTTTCCAGCTTTGTAGTTTTCTACTTTCCACAAGTTGTCGTATTGATCGTAATATTCCCACTTCCCTTCTCTTTCGTCGTTAGCAAACTGACCTTTCACATTCAATTTTCCATTCGGGAAGTTTCTTATATAATCAATTTTCTTGCTTTTAAGGGCTGATAATTCTTTAGTATTTCCAGCTTTATCCGTAAATGAAACTTTGTTCAGTGCACCTTTGTTAAAGTCGAACGTCATGTACTTTTTACCGTCTAAATCGTAAACAACACTTTCACCGTTTTGCTTCCCGCTTTCATCCAAAGTTGATGTTGCACTTAAAGCTCCATTGATGTAATATTCTTTCGAATCACCGATCTGAGTTCCTTTTTTGTAAGTTGCAACTTCACTGATTTGTCCGTTTGAGTAATAAGAAGTCAAGGTTCCTTCATACAGATCATCCACAAAATTCACTTCTTTTTCCAACTGTTTATTTGGATAGTAAGATCGCTGCATTCCCTGCACTTTATCCTCAACAATTTTACATTCCAATTCCAACTCACCGTTTGGATGGAAGTTCTTGTATTCGCCATCCAGCATTCCATTGATGTAATTCCGTGTAGAACGAACAGCGCCATTTTGATACCAGCTTTTGTATGCACCGTTTTTCTTTCCGGCTTTCATCACATATTTCTGTTCCAACTGACCATTTCTGTAGTATACGTAAACCGTATCTTCAACTACGTCGTTCTTCATCAAGTATTTATACTGAAGTTGTCCTGATTCGAAGTACTCGTAATTCTGTTTCGTAGTTGCGTTGATGAATTCTATTTCACGCTCCTTACCACCGTCATACATGTTGTAGATCTCCCATTTACCAACAGGTTCTCCTTTATCATTGTAATGTGCAAGCAATTCCCGCATTCCGTTTTTATAGTACGAATAATGATTTCCGGTTCTGATCTTTTTAGCAGCATCAGCATAAATACCTACAGAAGAAAATGTTGCTCCTGAGTAATCAACGCTTACAAATTGCTTTTTACCTTCAAAATCCATGTATTGCGTTCCTGAATACATATCGTATTCACCTTTTGACCATTCATAAAATGCTTTGATCTTAGCGATTTTCGGTCCAACCTTAGCCTGAACAGCTTCGTTTTCAACACCAGCTAAGCTCAACAAAATCAACATGTCGTACTTCTTTGCTTTGTAAACTGCATCATAAAACTTCATGTAAGTCAGGTTCCAGAAATCGTAGTTTCCTTCTTCGTAATGGTTGTTTTTCAAAAACAGGTCAAATTGTTTTGCGTAATCTGTAGAAACTGTCAATTTCACCTTGTAGTTTGGCTGCAATGCCGTTTTATTCTCGAAAAACTCATTGTATTCTGAATACGGCACATCACCTGTGTAAAGTACTTGAGGTACTTTTTCGTCTTCCATTGTTCCTCTTGCCATGTTTTCCATCGTAGAAACAATTACTGAACATCGGCTATCGGAAGGTTCCAACCACAGGAATGTCATAAAAGAAAGCATTGCCTGATCGTACAAGCCCATTCGTGCAACCAAATATCCTAAACGGAAATGGCTGTTTGCATGATACATATTTCCCTGAATCGCTGCTTTGTAATCGTTAGCAGCTTCTACATACTTTTTCTGTAATTCATAACAAACTCCACGATTGTAGAGTAAGTTGTGCTGATACGGAAATTGTTTAATTCCTTCCGTATAAACTTCAATTGCTTTTTCAGGTTGTTTATCCATGTCGTAGGCATTCCCCAACATCATGTAAACCTGATATTTGTTGCTATAATTGATCTTATAATCCAACAAATCATTGAAAACTTCCTGAGCATTTTTGTATTGTTCAAGAGCGACGTAAGTCAATCCCAACTCATATTGAGCATCGGAATAAAGTGTATCGTTAATAGCTACTTTCTTGTATTCATCAATGGCATCGTCGTACTTTTCTTTGTCGTACAATTCGATTCCTTTCTGAATAATTTCGTGTGAATTTTGTAAAGTAATGTTCTTTTGCGCAGCTAATCCAAGTGGCAAAAAGGCAATGAGAGTCAGTAATTTCTTCATTAATGCTGGTGTTTGGTATATCGAGTATTAAGTTGTCTAAATATAATAAAAACTTACCTAGACAATTAGTCCTGTCAATATTTGCTTTCAATTTTTGTTCAAGATTAGATGTGCAGACTTTGAAAAGGTAAACAGGTGATCAGAAAAGTAAATGGATATTTTCGCCAAGATGACGTTTAAAGGTTGTACCTTGCACCACCTGCACCTAATGCATAACCCAAAAGTTATCATTCCCATTATTCAAAACGAAAAGACGAGAACAGTTAAATGACCTGGAAACAATTACGCGAACATCTTGTGGGCAAGAAATTTCTTGTTGGACTCACTTTCCTTGACAAGTATGGTGATTGCGTTGAGCAATTTCAAACCCATGGTATTGTTGATGAATTGACAGATGAAGGTTTGTTTAGGATAAAAAGAAAGGACAACAGCATTTTTCAAATGCCTTATGATCAGGATAGTATTCAGAAAGCTGAAGACATGGAATATCGAGAAACGGGTACTGGAGAAATCATTTTGAATCCGGACTTCATTATGACCTGGGAAATAATAACCTCAGAAAATGATAATTTAGATGAAATAAAAAGGATAGGAGTCGTCTCAGCGCCTAATTAGTTTTCTTTCTCAGTTTCGCAAAGATGATCGGGAAAACAAAAATGGAAAGCGTCAATGCTGATACAGCCAGATCAAAATTTTCGGATTCAATCCATTTCGTATTTGGGAAATAATGCACCAAAATAGCCAGCATCAACTTCACTCCCAACAATCCGATTACGATAAAAGCGCAGTTTTCTACAAAAGGATACCTTTCAATTAAAACAACAAAATACTTAGCCACATAACGCATTGCCAAAATCCCGACAAACACTCCAATACAGATAATAATCAGGTTATCAGTGAATCCAACAACTGCAAAAATGTTGTCTATGGAAAAAACGATATCCATGAATTCGACAGCAATAACTGTTGACCAAAACACTCCAAACAAACCAATCGTGTATCTGTAAATCCAACGGTCCTGAGTTTCTTTCAGTTCCGCTTCAGTTTCGTCTGATTTCTTCATGAAATGAGCGACACACATGTAAAGAAGGTACAATCCGCCAATAGGTTTAAGCCACCAGATTTCAATAATTCGACTCGCTAAAGCAAGGGCTACACCTCTAAAGATATAAGCACCCAGAATACCGTAACGAAGGGCTTTTTCCTGCTGTTGCTTCGGAAGATTTTTCACCATCGTGGCAAGAACAGCGGCATTATCGAAAGACAAAACAACTTCTAACAAAAGAATTCCAAGGATAGTGGTGATAGCTGTCAGTGGGTTACTGGTAATTATCTCGATAAACTCCTGAAATTCCTTCATCTTCTACTTCGCTTCTTTTATTTCAGCGACAAAGATAGTCTTTAATTGAAAATTATTGTCCTTCTCGATACATCTCTGACTTCCATTACATTTCAGTCAGATCCACTCGAAGTGACTCCAAATCCTATGGTCACTTCGAGTGCCGTAACGAAGTGGAGGTATATCGAGAAGCAAAAAAAAGGAAAGGTCCCGAATAAATCGAGACCTTTACGTTATGGGTTGGTTTTCTAAATATTGCTTTGTTAATGCTTGATTATACGGATCAACCCGACCTAACTTTGAGCTTGCACAAGACAAATATAGAACTGAAAACACATGCGATTTACCGGTTTGTGCAGTTGGCAGGTTTCATTGAGTCATTTGCAAAAATCACTGAATTGTTCATGTTTCATTATACCACATTAGATTACTTTAAAGAAACCTTACAAACAATAGCACGAGTAAAATTAAACCGCGGAGAGAATGAGAACGCGGAGTCGAAAAAGATACACACTGTCTTCGACAGTGTTCTTTGCTCCCTCATTTTCTTTGCGGTTCCTAATTTATATTGTTCCTGAACCTCATGCATAACTTGTTCTTGTTTCTTACAATAGCTATTTTTGTATAGAGACCCTTCTTTATGCAATTTCAACTCGTTTCAGATTTCAAGCCAACTGGCGACCAACCCAATGCCATTAAGGAATTGGTGGAAGGTCTCAATCAGGGCGTTCCCGCTCAAACTCTACTTGGAGTTACAGGTAGTGGTAAAACATTTACCATGGCCAACGTAATTCAGCAAATTGAACGACCAACCCTAATTCTTTCGCATAACAAAACGTTGGCGGCGCAGTTGTACGGTGAATTCAAACAGTTCTTTCCAAATAATGCAGTGGAGTATTTCGTAAGTTATTACGATTACTACCAGCCAGAAGCTTATCTTCCTGTAACCGATACTTACATTGAGAAAGATCTTCAGATCAACGATGAAATTGAGAAATTGCGACTTTCAGCAACTTCTTCTCTGCTTTCCGGACGAAAAGACGTCATTGTAATTGCTTCAGTTTCTTGTATCTACGGTATTGGAAATCCAAACGAATTTTCGAAATCAATTATTGAAATATCAGTTGGACAACGCATCAGCAGAAACCAATTTTTGCTGCGTTTGGTTGAAAATCTTTACTCAAGAAGCGATTTGAACCTGGAACGCGGGAATTTTAGAGTAAAAGGCGATACGGTCGACATTTATTTGGCTTATGCTGATCATGCGCTTCGAATTGAGTTTTGGGGCGATGAAATTGAAGCGATAAAAACCATAGATCCTGAATCAACTTCAGTGATTGAGGTGTTTCAGGAAATCAATATTTATCCTGCAAACATCTTCGTTTCAAGTCCGGAAAACACCAGACAAGCCATTGATAGAATTGGCGAAGACATGGTAATCCAAGTCGAAAATTTCCGAAAAGAAGGCAAACCCATGGAAGCAAAACGTTTAGAAGAACGTACTTCATACGACATGGAGATGATGCGTGAATTGGGATATTGTTCGGGAATTGAGAATTATTCCCGCTATTTCGACCAAAGAGAACCAGGAACACGACCTTTCTGCTTGCTGGATTATTTCCCAAATGATTTCATGTTGATCGTTGACGAAAGTCACGTGACTATGCCACAAATTCGCGCAATGTACGGCGGTGACAGATCCAGAAAGATCAATTTGGTGGAATTCGGTTTCCGTTTACAGGCTGCGATGGATAATCGTCCGCTGAAGTTTGAAGAATTCGAAAGCATGATTCATCAGGTAGTTTTTGTTTCTGCAACACCAGCTGAATACGAATTGGAAAAATCAGAAGGCGTTGTTGTTGAGCAATTGATTCGTCCAACTGGACTTTTAGACCCAATTATTGAAGTTCGACCAAGCAAGAATCAGGTAGATGATCTACTGGAAGAAATTCAACTTCGACGAGAAAGAAACGAACGAACTTTAGTGACTACATTGACTAAACGCATGGCTGAAGAACTTCAGAAATACATGGATAAATTAGGTGTTCCTTGTCGTTACATTCACTCAGATGTTGATACGATTGAACGTGTAGAAATTCTTCGCCAATTGCGCTTAGGCGAATTTGATGTTTTGATTGGTGTAAACTTGCTTAGAGAAGGATTGGATTTACCGGAAGTGAGTTTGGTAGCCATTATTGATGCTGACAAAGAAGGTTTCCTGAGAAACGTTCGATCTTTGGTTCAAACTGTTGGTCGTGCTGCCCGAAACGTCAACGGAATGGTGATTATGTATGCTGATAAAATGACAGATTCAATGCGAAAAACCATTGAAGAAACTGAACGTAGACGAGCGCAGCAGATTGCCTATAACGAAGAACATGGTCAAGTTCCAACCGCATTAAATAAATCTACGGAAACCATTTTGAAATCGACAAAAGTGGCAGATGGTGACGGCGATTACCGCGATTTGTTGAAGGAATACAAACCAGAGGAAAAGATGGTTGCAGAAAATGTAGTATCTTACCTCTCGAAAGAAGAATTGGACAAAGCTATTTTGACCACGCGAAAAGCAATGGAAAAAGCAGCGAAAGAACTGGACTTTATTCAGGCTGCCAAACTTCGCGACCATTTAAAAGAACTTCAATCACAGCTATGATGAAAAAAGCAATTGTATTTGGATCAGTAGGATTATTCGTTTTAACCATCTTGATTTGTTGCGACAAATATGTTGTAAAGTACAATCCCAACTTCGAAGGAAAGTGGCGGACAGATACGTATTATAACACCGATTTCAATGATACTACCACTTCTGAATTGGTCATTGAAGGAAAAGAAGGTTCATACAAATTCGGATGCCGATCCATTTGTGCTCCGGAACTGTGCGAA
>CAMLET010000187.1 GCA_946479125.1 uncultured Flavobacteriales bacterium | reverse complement strand
TCTTTGATTGGTTGAATCATGGAACGAATATCTTCCGGCATTTCCTCTCGATGTGCTTTGTAAGCCGCAAAATCTGCCGTTCTGTTCGTTGCACCACCAGGAGCATCAAAAACAACCGCAATATGTGTTGGCTTCTCTTTGTTAATGATATCAATCAACACGTTTGTAAAACCAAAAGCTGCACTTGTATTTTGACCTTTTGAGTTGACACGCGGATTCTTTGCAAATGCAAAATATGCACGGTAAATCAATGCGAATGCATCTAAAAGAAAAAGTTTTTTATCAGATTCCTGGCTTAACATAATGCTCTGTTTTTAAGAAGTACAAGAATACGAATTTTTGAGTGACGAATTCTTCCGAAAACTCAACGAATAATAAATTGAAGAACCTTCGAAATGGTCAATTCGGTTATTCGTGTTATTTTTGCAAACCCATTTTTCAGATGGTATAGCACTGTATTTTATCGCATTACATGGTTTTTTCGAGTTTAACATTTCTGTACGCTTTCTTACCGATATTTTTATTGGCCTATTTCGCAACGAAAAACATCGTTTACAGAAACATTGTCATCATTCTATTCTCGTTGATATTTTACGCCTGGGGAGAACCTTTGTGGTTGTTCCTCATGCTGTTAACTGCAGTGTTCGATTATGGAGTAGGAGTACTTATTGAACGACTTAAACAGAAAAGTAAAGGCAAAGCCAAAGCCGCTCTAATCTTTGGTATTCTTGTCAATCTTAGTTTATTGATAGGGTTTAAATACGGCGGATTTATTTGGGATAATATTAATTGGTTAGTTCCATTGCCAAAAGGTACACGACCAATGAACAGCTTACCTATCGGAATTTCCTTTTACTCTTTTCAGGTAATTGCCTATCTCGTTGATGTTTACAGAGGGGATACACCAGCTCAACGAAAACCAATCAATTTCCTGGTTTGTATCAGTATGTTTCCGCATTTGGTTGCAGGACCTATCATTCGTTACAGTAAAATTCACGATGAACTGGATGACCGAAAAGTAAAATGGTCGGACATTTCTTACGGAATCAATCGCTTTTGTTTTGGTTTGTTTAAGAAAATCTTCATTGCCAATATTGCTGGCGAGCTTGTTCAAAAATATCTCGATACCGGACTCTATGACTTATCTAGTTATGAAGCTTGGTTTGGAATCACCATGTTTTCGATACAAATCTATTTTGACTTTAGTGGATATTCAGACATGGCCATTGGTTTAGCGCGAATGTTAGGTTTCCATTTCGATGAGAACTTTAAGCATCCTTACGCCGCCATTTCTTGTGGAGATTTTTACCGTAGGTGGCATATATCCTTAGGTCGTTTCTTCCGTGATTACGTGTACATTCCGTTAGGCGGAAACCGCAAATTTCAATTGAGAAACATCTTTATTGTTTGGTTGCTCACCGGAATTTGGCATGGTGCAAGTTGGAACTTCTTGCTTTGGGGTGCCTATTTCGGCTTCTTCATGATCATTGAAAAACTGCTGGAAAAAGTCCTGGTGAAAACACCACGAATTCTTCGTCACACTTACACATTGATTCTAATCGTTTTCAGTAGAGGGATTTTCTACTTCACGGATAGGGACGAACTCATCGACTTTCTAGGGAAATTATTTGCTTCCAAAAAGCCCATTGGACCCGATTTCGTTACCGATGTAGTTGGCCATCTGTATTGGTTTGTACTGGTCGTTCTCTTATGTATTCCATGGAATGAAATATTTACTGAAGAATCTAAGATCAACAAAGGAAGTGCTAAATTCTATAATGCTTTAAGCCCTGCGTTCAATCTGATTTTCATTCTGGTATCTACCGCATTTTTGGTTGGATCTAGTTATAATCCATTTATTTATTTCCGATTCTAATGAAGTACGTTAACGTTATACTATTTCTTGCGGTCATTTTTTCGGGACTAGCAACTTATGTGGTTAGAATGAAGTTTCCACAAAAAATTTCATACGAAGAGAAGAGAAGACTCGCACAGTATCCTGAATTTAATACAGACAGCGTTGGTCTTGGTCATGATGGCTCTTTCATAAATAACTACGTAGATTATACCAAAGCATTTGACAAATATTCAGACAGCATCGATGAATTCATGGATGACCAGTTCGTTTTCAGAAATGTATTTGTTTCCATAGCTGATATGATTCGTCAATACAAGGGTATACATATTGAAAACAAGGAGGGAAAAATATTCAAGCCTAAAAAACAACCAATTGTCAAAGCTCCTAAGGGAGATAAGAATAAAGTTGTAGCTCCGGAATTTTTGGACGAATTCCAGGAACAATACTCAGGAGATCTATTGATTCTCGACGGCTCTGTTTACGCTTTGAACGGTGGTAGCAAGGTGATGTCGAAAAAATATGCAGGGATGGTTAGCGAATATGCTGATAAGCTGAAAGGCAAAGCTCGCGTATTCTCTTGTGTTGCACCTCTTTCTTCAGCATTTATTCCGGTTGCAAAGTATAGAAAATACAACGGTTTACAGCAAGCCACACTTTATGCAATTCGCTCTAACTTGACCAATGGTGCCATTTTCAGCGATGTAATTGGTGAAATGAACAATCACGGAAATGAAAAAATGTATTTCGGAACAGATCACCATTGGAACGCATTGGGAGCATATTACGGTTATGTTGCATTTTGTAAAAGTGCCGGTTTAACTCCGGTTCCATTAGACAAAATGGATAAACGTACCAAATATGGTTTCCTTGGAAGTATGTATCAGCATACGCGCGACCTGAGTGTGAAGGAACATCCGGATACGTTTACATACTACATTCCGAAAGTTGCTGCAACGGGATTGATATACAATCCAAATAACTTCAACAATCCGAAGAAATGTAAACTGTTTTACCACACTAGTTCTGGTGGAAACATGTATTCAACCTTTATTGGAGGCGATAATCCATTAACGAAATTTACTACCACAACAAAGAATGGCAGGAAATGTGTAATTGTGAAGAACTCTTACGGAAATGCATTTACGGTTTACATGGTTAGCCATTACGAAGAAATTTATGTTGTTGATTTACGTTACTCAAACCATAACCTCATTCAATTGATTGAAGACAACAAGATCAACGATTTGATCTTCGCCATTGGAATGTACGGAGCTATGGGTAATGGAAGTATTTCATTAATGAAACGTTTGGCAACTAATAAAGGTGGTGGAAATCCAATTTCGAACGTTCCAACTGCCGATACTGTAAAAACGAATATTGTAAAACCTGAAGAGCCAGACAGCATAGTAACTCCATGAGACAATTAGCAGCAATCTTCTTTTTACTTTTTACTTTATCAGCTCAAGCACAGATATCGAATGACAGTTTGTACAAACAATTGCACATTGATACAAACTATGCTTATTTTCAATTTACTAATCCGGAAGTTGGAGCTCGTTTTCTAACTCAATTTGAGAATGTAGACAGCAACGAAGTAGTAATTTTTCATTACGGCGGAAGTCATATTCAGGCTGGAAGACCAACCAAAGTAGCACGTAAAATGCTGCAAGAAAATTACGGCGATGGTGGCTTGGGAATGATCTTCAATTACATTGCTGCAGATTCATACAATTCGGCGTTATATACAAGTACCAAAACAGGAGTTTGGAAATGGGCGAAAAGTTATATCGCACCGGCAAAAGTTCCGCTTGGCGTTTGTGGAATGAGCGTAGAAACTTCAGATTTGAATGCCACGCTCGGTTTTGAAATGAAAGAACCGTTGAATTCAGCATCTTATGATATTACACTGTTTACAGAAATTGATTCTTTGAGTTTTGGTTTCGATGTTTTGGTAAACGGACAGTTATTTTCTTTTCCAAAAAGCGAATGTGTAAAGTCAGAATTGAAACACGCAATTCGTTTTAATTACGTTGGCGGAATTTCAACCATTCAGGTTAAACCAAACGGAACAGGAAACTATTTCCGCTTTTACGGAATTGATATCGAAAAGAAAGATCAGGGTGGTGTTGTTTACCATTCATTAGGCGTTGGAGCGGCGGCAATGAGTTCTGTTCTTTCACTTACAAAAGCTGAACAACAAGCTCAATATTTAAATCCGGATATCGTTATTCTTGATTTTGGTACAAACGACATTATGTATCACAACGAGGTCAATCCAAAGATCGTTGGTCAAACAGAACGTGCAATTGCCAAATTCAGAGCTATTAATCCAAATGTAATTGTTGTTCTTACCTCTACACAAGATTTGTATTACAAAGGGCATTATATAACCGCAGGACCAATTTTCAGAGAAGTAATGGATTCTATTGCGCAAGCTAATAACTGCATGTTTTGGAATTGGTATGATTGTTCAGGAGGATTAAGAACCATTAAAACCTGGGAACAATTGGGTTATGCTAAAAGCGACAATGTTCACTTAACAAATGAAGGTTATGCGATAAAAGGTGAATTCATTGCTGTTTCCATTGAAAACACATTGAACGCTTTACGAAAAAGCAGAACGACAATTGACATTCCGGGAAAAGTATACGAAACCACAGCACCGATTTCAGATACAATCGGAACAACTCCGCCTGTAAAAAAACCGCCTGTTAAGAACAAGCGTTACACAGTTCGTTCGGGGGATACACTTTCAGAAATTGCAAGAAAAAACCACACAACGGTTGCAAAAATCAAATCGGCAAATAAGTTGAGATCGGATGTGATAAAGATTGGACAAGTGTTAGTGATACCCTAAATCAGCTGTAAATTCTTATTTCGATCTTCGAAGCGTATAATTCCAGGCAGAGGTAATGGTTTCATCATCGATGCTTTTTTGTACCAGTTTCTTGTCTGTAAAAACATATGAAGCAGTTCGAATTGAATCGCCTAAATGACCCTGAGAAAGGAATATCTTTCTTTCTTTTTCAGTGTTCTTTATCTTCCATTCACCAGTTGAAACGATAGTGGCATCACCATCCTCAGTTGCATTTCTGTAAACTTCAGTTAAACGGTAAATACCCATTGTATCTCCTTTAAGAACTAAGCGTTGTTCTATTCCTGAACAATCAGCACACGGAATTCTACCCGAATAAATACGTAAAACCTTATAATCTTTATCTGCAACAAACTTGCTTTCCTCCTTGCTAACAGGAGCTTTACTACTTGGTTTTTCCTTTTTCTTGTGTTCAATACAAGAAGATAAAAGAATTATCGACGTTAGTCCAAGGCTTATCCAAACTTGCTTTTTCATCTTGTGTCTAATTTACAAAGAAGAGTGTGTTGTTTATCTGTCAAAGACAGATTTTTTAATTGAGTCTGTTCAAAACAATAAGTACGCCAAAAATAGATAAAATCCTATTGCATTTTCAACTACATTCAAAGCCAATGCAATAGGATTCTTATTTACTTAATTCAATATGTTCGTTCAAAGATTCAATAAGTGCTTCTGCGATAAACAAAAGAAAACTATGCCTTTCATCCGTTGGGGCTGATTCAAGAGCTGCGTAATACTTCATTCTGTTGGAAATGTCTCCTTTTATATTGGCAATAGGATAACCATTTTGCATCAGAATAAGATTCATAACCAGTCTTGTAGTTCTTCCGTTCCCATCCACAAAAGGGTGAATTCTTACGATTCTTTCATGCATTTCTGCTGCCAGCACCACCGGATGCAGTAACTTCCTGTGTTCTTCATAATACTCGAAAACCTCTTCCATCAGGCGTTGCAACAAGTATGGTTCAGGGGGAAGATGTGTACTTCCTGAAATACGAACTCCTATTGAACGGTAAACACCAGCATTTTCTCTGTCAATTCCTTTCAGAATCAGGTAATGAATCTGCTTTAGACTGCGTTCTGTGAACGCTATCTTTTCCTTTACCATTTCTGACAAAAATGCAATTGCTTCAGAGTGATTCACAGCTTCAAGGTGTTCTCGCATGGATTTTCCACCAACGGTTATTCCATCATTGATAATCAAATGCGTTTCCTGAAGTGTTAAGGTATTTCCTTCTATTCTGTTACTTTCATAAGTATAATTCAAATTGAAATACTCTTCCATCTTGCGCAGTTGAGTTGCATTCAATGGTTTCATTTCTGACCATTTACGTTGTAACTCATTAAGCTGATTCAAAAGCAATTCTAAATCTTGTGGAATTGAACCAAAGGATTCCTGCTTTCTAGAACGATTATATTCTACCCGTTGTTCCGCCAAATGAAGGGCTTCTTTTGGAAAATCTTCATCTTCCAAAAGGGCATAAATGCGTTCAGATAACCAAGCCGTTTTTACTTCCTGATTATTCAATTCCAGCGTTTTTATAAGCTCATCGAGATGTTTTTTTGATGGAACACGCTCACCTTTCTCGTATTTGTTCAACAAACCAACGTCTATCAGCGTATGCTGAGATAACATACGAAAAGTAAACCCTTTCGCTACTCTTGCTTCGGAAAGAAGAACTGATAAACTCATGTTGACAAATAATTAGTAGACTAATTTAGTCAACATTTATTGGTTTTCCAAACCAAGCAATCAATTTTTGCACTATTTAAGCTTTGCCATCCAGCGACTATTAGCCAGGAAAGATGCGAAATAAGGCCATTTACTATCTTTTCGCTTCAGGAATACAACATAATTGGAATTTACGTTAAGGTGTTTGACTGGAGTTTTTTCCTT
>CAMLET010000186.1 GCA_946479125.1 uncultured Flavobacteriales bacterium | reverse complement strand
ACCATAGTAACTGCCGACGGAAAACCAAGTGCACATTTTGAGCACGATATTGCTGTTGTAAACGGAGAACCCGTTATTCTTTCAACATTCGACTATATTCTTGAAGCTTTAGACAAAAAGTAATGGATCCGCTGAGAGTCGCAATAATTGCCATAATGGCGTACGTTATTCTTGGACTTGGACTCTTGTTGCAATCCGGACAATTTGTGCTTCCCATAGGTTTATTTAAACCAACGTTTCTGGTGATTTTGATTGTTGGTTTGATCATTCAAAAAAAGAAAATTCAACTTTCTGAAATTGCCGCATTTGTATGGGCTTCCGGAATGCTTCTAACGTCGAAATTTCTCTTTTTTGACATCTTAATGAATCGTGAATTGACGGATGATCAAATCACATTTTACGGCGATTTACACAATTGGGTGAACTTAGTAAGCTATATTTTCCTGCTGTTCTGGATGCTCTTGATGGCTTGGAAAGAAAAGTCGAAATTATCCATTCTTCAGGTAATTGGTGCTCTTGGATTTTTTTGTTGCGCAATGCTGAACGAATTTGTCTGGATCATACTTCCAACACTGATTTGGTACAGTGGAATATTTCTTCAAAAGAATAGAAAAACAGCAAATTACGCTTTAGCTGTGTTCCTAATGTTCGTGGTTGTTTCCATCTGGATTTCGGCATACTTTTTTGGAGAAGACGCGGTGTTGCAGCAAGTGTAACTTTTTTCAATTTCGGAATTAAGTTTCTATGATTCGATATTACCTAACGCTTCTTTTTTGTCTCCCGCTTTTGTTTTTGAATGCACAGGAAACAACACAAAAAGAGTTAATCGAATTTGTTATTTCTCAGACTCCCAATTCGATAGAGAAATTTGTTCCAAAAGAAAAAGAATTTACCGTTAATCTGAAAACGGGATTTAACGATGCCATTTATACAAATAAACAAGCGCTTAACGAGTTAAACGGAAAACAGATCATTAAGGTTGAATTGGTTTATACGACCTACAGAAAATCAGAAAAATTTGATCAGCATACCTTGAACCGAAAGCGTTTGGATGCTCTTTTTAATGCAGTTCCGGGGATTTTAACTCAAGGCGGAATTGACTGGCAGATTACTGGACAAACAGGTTGTACCTCGCCAGAAATGGGGAAAGATTTTTTTCATGGCGTTGTCATTACTTACCGACCAATTCCTTCTGAAATACTTGCTAAAATTGAAGTCGATTTTTTGAAACAGGTAAGCGACGGAAAAGTTCCTGTTTATGCTTATGATGCTTTTCTGAAGCAAGAATTGAAACGAGCAAATGCTGAGAAATTGGCTGATACACTTCCGCCTGCTGAACATGTATTCATTGGTCCGGAATTCGCCAAAGGAACACGATCAAGAATCGATTTTTACACGAGAAATCTTCGTTATCCTTCAGGAAACAATATGCCGCAAACCATTGTAGTGGAATTTACTGTTACGCGCGAAGGAAAAATTGAAGGAATTCAGTTTCCACAGATCTTTAAGGAAACGCCGTATACAACAGAAATAATGCGCTTTCTAAGAACTATGCCCGATTGGGAACCTGGAACGTTGGACAGTTCAAAAACGGTCTCTCGTGTTCAACAAACCATTGAGTTTACGGAAAGAGGAAGTATTATTCCTTCTCCACTTTATTCTTACTCAACTTCGGCACCACCAAAGAAGGAAATCAAAATTCCCGGAATAGATTATAGTAAGATAAAAGCTACGAATTCTGCTTTGGCAGTTGTGCAAATTTTACAGCGCAACAAATGGGAAAATTCTGCTCTTGTAGTTGATGTTACCGGAAGCATGGCACAATATTCTGCTCAGATTATTGAATACTTGAAGGCTGAATTGACCAATAAAACCAATCCGTTTACAAAGGTTTGCTTTTTCAATGATGGAAACAGATTGTCTGATAAAGCGAAGAAAATTGGTTCAACAGGTGGAATTTACATTTCAACTATTACCACAATTGAAGGTGTTTTGGCAGGAATGATAAAAGTAATGGAAGCGGGTGATGGCGGTGATATTTCAGAGAATAATATTGAAGCTTTGATCAAAACGCAAGATTCCTGTTCCTCATGCACTTCGCTGGTAATGGTGGCAGATAACTATGCGACTCCGCGAGACCTGAGTTTGATTCAAAAAGTCACCAAACCCGTTCATGTCATTGTTTGTACAAACTCTCCTGTGCTGAATGAATGTTACCTGACAATAGCATACAGAACAAAAGGATCAGTTCATTTTAACGGAAAAGACATTACGAATATTCACACTTTCGAAGAGGGCGCAACAGTTCAGGTACTCAAGGAAACCTACATTTTAACGAATGGTCGGTTTTATCGAAAAAGAAAATGATATTGTAGTGATCCGCCGCGGCGGACGACTTGTCACAATATTTATTTACATTAGTTTAAAATAAAACCTATGGAATCGGACAAGGAAAGGATTGAACGATTAGAAGAAGCCTACAGAAAACTTTGGGCTGAGCATGAAGATCTGAAAGACCGAATCAAGCAAAACTATCATGAGTTTAAACTTCTTCGTGAAGGATATGGAATTCCGGCAAAAGAAGTAGAATCTTTATCTCAGGTAATTCCACAAGCTGTTGCTGCAACTTCTGAATCCAAACCTGTAACTGAAGTTATATCTCATTCCCAAAAACCAAAACCGGTTTCATCTGTTCCTAAGAAAAGTACAGAATGGGAGAAGTTTATTGGCGAACAATTGCTCAGTAAAATCGGATTATTGGTTCTTTTGGTCGGTTTGATCATAGGAACAAAATATGCCATTGATCACAATTGGTTGAGTGTTGGGTTAAGAATAGGAGGAACGTATATCATTGCTCTTGTACTTGGATTCTTTGCTTACCGATTTAGAGAAAAATACAAAGGATTTAGTGCCGTATTAGCGTCTGGAGCTGTGAGTATCTCGTACTTCATTACTTACGCTGCATTTTCCTGGTATCACGTTATTCCGTTTGGAGCAAGTTTTGCCGGTTTAATGATTTGTGCTGCTTTGGCGGTTTATCTGGCAATGTACTACAACCTCATTATTATAGCGCACTTCGGATTAATAGCTGCGTATGTTCTTCCGCCACTGATCTCAACTTCCAACAAGCACTTGAGCTATTATTTGGCTTACATGTTAGTGATCAATGCAGGAATGTTGATCATTTCCTTATTGAAGGATTGGAAATCAATTCGCGTTCCCATTCTGATTTGGTCGAACCTGATCTTCATTTTCTGGTTTATCAACGATTATCACGAAAAAACGGATTGGGTTGTAGCTGCTGTATATGCGTTACTCTTTTTCTTCATGTTTCATATTTCGGCAATTCTACCTTCCATTCGTAGGAAAGAAAACCTGCCGCTGACCAGTTTTGGAGAGATCTTACCTATTTCCATGGTCTCATTCGGAATCTTGCGCTATATCTTTTACGCAGCAGAAACATCTTTAACCGTCAATATTCTCTTTACCATTTTACTTCTTGCATATTTTGCCTTTGCGGTTGCTTTGGGAGTGCGAAGAAATGATACTGTTTTACGTGATGTGAACGGATTAACGATTTTAGGTGTTTTAGTGATTTCGATTATCCTCGATGCCAGTCCGGTTTACCGATTGGTATTTGGTTTTGTGATTTTTGGACTGCTCTTTATTACCCATATTCGCTATAAACTAAAGCAATTTGAAGTGCCTGTATTAGTCGGATTCGTTATTTGTTTCGGCTATTTTTTGGTTTTACAGTTGAATCCATACGGTTCTGTAAAAAGCACGGATTTACTGAAAGTCGGACTTTTCATCTCGGGAATATTTATTGCCTTATGTGTCTACAATTATCGAATGAAAGAGCAGGAAATGGATTCTCAGAAATTTCTTCCTTACCTTACATTTGGTGCATTGTTTTTCACGCTTTCTCCGGAAATTTTTAGAGACTTTAATCTTGCATGCAGAGAACTGCAAACGAAAGCAGATATCAAAGAATCGCTCTATGGACTGTCAGCATTGTACAACACCAGTTGGTCTGCTGCATTGTCGCTTTCCGGAGCTCTTTTAGTTGGGTTAATGGCTGTTTTCTTTGGAATAAAGAAATACGTTTTGAAATCGAGATTTAACGATGGTTTGTCAATGATTTCTGTGGTTGCTGGATTCGGAGCCTTACTTTTCTTGTCAGTATTGTCATGGTATGCCATGCACTATTTCCCGAATCACGACAGTTTCTTTGGGTCGTATGTATTAGGACGATACATTACGTTTGTTTCGATTTTGGCAGTATTCTTTTACTTATTTCAGGAAGAAACGAAATTCAAAAACCTGGTGGTTTGGTTTAACCTTTCTGTACTTTGGATTCTTTCACTGGAACTATCTCAATGGTCGATCTTAGGCGGATTTGGTGCTGGATATAAAATCGTATTAACATTGTTATGGGTGACTTTCTCGGTCGGAATGATCTATCGCGGATTGGTCAAAAACTCAGCACTTCTCCGTATTACGGCAATGATCATACTTGGAGTTAGTATGGTTAAACTGTTCTTTTTTGATTTAACACGATTAAGCACAATCACGAAAGTGGTTGTATTTATGCTGATTGGAGGATTGTTACTTGTTGGTGCTTATTTCTACCAGCGTTTGGCAAAATCGGAACTGGAAGCAGAGGAAAAAGCTGAGAATTAAAACCAGAGACCAATACTAGCAATTCCTTCGTAGCGAATGTGCTGAGATGCATTGCTGTAGTAGAAAATGTGTTCATCGTCTTTGGCGTCCAGAACGCGACCTTCTATTCTGAAAAAAGCATTTGGAATGGGTTTGTATTCGTAACCGATAGTTGCGCCCAAAACCTGCAGACCAGTCAGTGTATGGTTTTCATTCACAATCGGACCTGTGAGCAATTCATCGGTATCATCAAATGCTTCCAATCTGCAGTAAATGGCATGTTTGTGTGTTATTCTGTATTTCAATGCTACAATTCCGGAAACAATATAAGCTGTTGCATTCGGATTGTTCAACTTGCTGTTTTGCTGGTAACCGAAATTGGCTTCTAAACCAAGAATGAAATGCGTTGACTTAAAAACACCAATATAATTGGTATAATGACGGAAATGATTTCTTACTGAATCGCTCGGATATTCGTCACAAACAATTGTATTTAACGCATGTGTCCATTTGTCGCTTGTATATGAAACGGATGCCCCAATCGCCTTATTTTTATTCGTTTCTATGAATGTGCTGAATCCGTTGAATGCATTCAATTGGAAAGTCCATTTGCTGCTTTGCTGCCAGGTAAGTTTAGCTCCGCTCAAAAAATACGGTTCGAAGTAAGTTGTTGTAGCAATGCTTGTTGTGATATTTTCTCTCGGCTGAATAGATTCCAATCCAATGTGCGTTCTGAAATAACCAGCGTCCAACCACAGTTTTTTGAAGATTCTAAATCCGGCATTGGCTTCCTGAACTAAATTCAGATGAGTTGACCAGGCGCTTAGAGGAATATCGCCGTAAAACAAGGTGGCAACACCACGCATTCTATCACTTTGATATTTCGCTGAAATTTGAATAATGTTTAACGAAAACTGGTTATTTCTCGGAGATGAAGTAGGAAACTTTGAATATCCTCCCGGTCCCAGAGTGTCGCTATACAAACTGTAATATGTATCAATATATCCTGAAACTGTAATTCTACCTGTTGAATCAAATTCCTGCATGTACGGATTCACTTTCGTTCCTGTGAATGTCAAGTCAGTCGTGTCTTTTTGAATGATTTGAGCATACGTGAAGACAGCAGTCAAGCTAAGTAAACATACAAGTAGAATTCTTTTCATTCAGTAGTTTTAAGAAAGTGAAATTAATGATTACAGTGGAAAGTGGGGTGGTCTAATGTCTTTTGTCTTGAGTCTACAGTCTAAAAACCTTATCTTTGCGCCATGGTAAAAATCCGTGACATTGAATTAGGCGAATTTCCATTACTTCTTGCTCCTATGGAGGATGTAAGTGATCCGCCGTTTCGTGCCTTGTGTAAAAAGCATGGTGCCGATTTGATGTACACCGAATTTATTTCTTCGGAAGGATTAATTCGTGATGCGATCAAGAGCCGAAAGAAACTCGACATTTTCGATTACGAAAAACCCATCGGAATTCAAATTTTTGGTGGTGATGAAGATGCCATGGCAATGTCGGCTAAGATTGTTGATGCTACACAGCCCGATTTATTGGATATCAACTTTGGTTGTCCGGTAAAGAAAGTGGTTTGTAAGGGCGCTGGAGCTGGTGTTTTGAAAGATGTTGATCTGATGGTTCGATTAACGGAAGCTTGTATTCGTTCCACAAAATTGCCTGTTACTGTAAAAACACGTTTGGGCTGGGACGATTCGATGATCAACATTATGGAAGTTGCTGAGCGTTTGCAGGATATTGGAGTAGAGGCGCTTTCCATTCACGGTCGAACGCGTGCTCAAATGTACAAAGGCGAAGCAGATTGGACCAAAATTGCTGAAGTAAAGAACAATCCACGCATTAAAATTCCAATTTTCGGGAATGGAGACATTGATTCTCCTGAAAAAGCATTGGAGTATCGAAATAAATACGGGGTTGACGGAATTATGATCGGTAGAGCCGCAATTGGTTATCCATG
>CAMLET010000185.1 GCA_946479125.1 uncultured Flavobacteriales bacterium | reverse complement strand
ATCAGGTTTGGATTGATGACATGGAATTGATCTACAATCCATTAAGCGTTGAAGAAGGAACCGAATCACCAGTTCAGGTTGTGAACGCAAATGGAAAAATCACTTTCAAAGCTAAAGAAGGTGCAACACTTGCAGTAATGATTACAACAAGTACAGGAGATATCATTGCAAAAGGAACAACTGAACAAAGCTTTACCATTTCAACTCCAGGAGTTTATTTAGTTCATCTATCAGCTGAAGGAAAAGAATACGTTCAAAAAATTGCGGTTTACTAAACAGGCATGAAACCTCTTTGTCGAATTATCATAACATGTGTTTGTGCTTTGACCTTAAATGAGGTTGAAGCACAAAATGTAATGGTTGGAAATGTATATTCAACTAATGGAAGTGCTGTTTTTCAGGCTTCCGTGTACTACATTGATTCGACAACTTTGGAAAGATCGACGGTTCTTACTTCCACATCAGGAAGTTTTAATTTGTTTTTGCCTTCAGGCAAATACTGGATCTATTTTGAGCACGAGGATTATGCTACTGACTCGCTTTTAGTTGATGCAAAACTTCTTGTAAACCCTTATATCGTTGAGCTAAAATCATCCGGGAAAAAGATAGACGAGGTTGTTATTCGGGTTGGGAAATTTGATAAAGCACTTGAGGAACAAACGGTTTCTATGGAAATCATTAAACCTCATCTTATAGAAAGTAAGAATACCAGAAGTATAGAAACCGCTTTGGATCAAACACCAGGATTAAATATTCTCGACGGTGAACCTCAAATTAGAGGTGGAAGCGGTTTTACTTTCGGAGTTGGTTCAAAAGTTGCCGTTTTGGTTGACGATATGCCAATGCTTTCAGGTGACGCAGGTCGACCAGAATGGGGATTTATTCCAGTTGAAAACATTAGCCAGGTAGAAGTTATAAAAGGAGCAGCATCTGTTCTTTCAGGATCTTCTGCGCTTTCAGGTTCAATCAATATTCGAACAGCTTATCCAACTGCAACACCGCTTACCAAAGTGAATGTTTACACTGGTGTTTATGGTCGACAAAATTCAGGGTTCGACAACTGGTACTCCGACAAACCAATTATTGCCGGAACGAATTTCCTGCATTCAGTAAAAAAAGGAAATTGGGACTTTGTGCTTGGTGGAAACTTCAATTATGATCACGGTTATATTGGTCCGCCAAGAACCGATTCGTTAGTGATGAAAGATTCGATTACCAACTTCACTAACCGACAAATGTCGAGCAAACGTGCACGACTGAACGGAAGCGTGGTTTATCATTCTAAAAAGCACAAAGGATTATCATACGGAGTTAATTCCAATCTGATGGTTTCAAGGTCGAACATGATCTTTGCTTGGTTGAATGATACGAATGGCATTTATCGAGCTTATCCAGGAGCCATGTTTTTGGTTGATCAATTGATCTTCCATGTTGATCCGTCTATCGTTTACAATTTAGGAAACGGAACAAAACATTCGTTAAGAACCCGCTTGCTGAGAACTGTCAATACAATGAGTGCTAATCAGAGCAATCAGGCAACTGTTCTCTACGCTGATTATCAGTACAAAACCAAGGTAAAACCACTCTTCAATTCTGATCTGATTGCCGGAATTACAGGAATGAACACGTATAGCTATGCCAATATTTATGTTGGATCAGGAAGTAAGTTCAACGAAATGTTAAACGTATCCGGTTACGCTCAGGTGGAGAAGAAGATCAAAGATCGCTGGACCATTGAATTGGGTGGAAGATTGGAGCATTTCGATTTAAACGATGGAACGGAAACCGCTAATAAACCAATTGTCAGAGCTGGAACAAGTTTACGTTTACACAAAGCAACATACCTAAGAACTTCTTTCGGGCAAGGTTATCGTTTTCCAACAATTACAGAACGATACATTAAAACCGGCGTTGGAAATTTTGGAGTATTCCCGAATCCTGAACTTAAAGCGGAAACCAGTTGGAATGCCGAATTTGGTGTGAAACAAGGATTGAAATTTGGCGGATTCATGGCGCTATTCGATGCCGCCATCTTTTGGCAGGAATACCAAAATACCATTGAGTACATGTTTGGAATTTGGGATGGAGCAAGTTCTACCTCATTTGCCGGGTTCAAATTCCTAAATACAGGAAGATCTCGAGTTCAGGGTATTGATATTTCACTTGCCGGTGAATCGAAATTGCAAAAAGTCAATGTTTTCAAATACTTAATTGGTTACAACTACATTGTTCCTAAAACCCTGAATCCGGATTACGTGTACGCTATTGACGATTTCAATAGAAAATTCAGCTACAACTCTACTTCCTTAGACAGTAATTCCCAAATTCTGAAATACCGTTTTCTTCATAATGTGAAGGCAGATATTGAATGGACGTACAACGAAAAATTGTCGATAGGAATGAGCGTGAAGTATTTCAGTAAGATTGTCAATATGGATAGAATCATCAAGGAATTTGAAGATTTTACGGCTAACGCTCCATACATTCAGGACATTCGATACATGGATTACTTCAATAGCAACAGAAAAGGAAACCTGATTTTCGACGCTCGTATTTCTTACCCAATTAAGGAAAATCAACGCATTGCAATTGTTGGAACGAACATTACGAATAAGTTGTATTCACTTCGTCCGCTGAAGATTGAGCAACCAATTACGATTATGTTGCAGTATTCGTTGAAATTGACGGGAGAGTAAAATATTTGCGGGCGAAATTAATGTTGTAGGGGCGAAAGATGTTTCGCACGTACCCATATTCTCTCCGCATATTCTGATTACCTTTGCAAAAACATTCCTGATGAAAATTGCTGTTGTAGGAATCATCTTTGTAATTGGTGTTGTAGTTGCCTATCAATTCGTTAAACCTTCTGAAGTAAAAACATTGAAAGTGTATAATCCATTGGATGTAGACACGACTTTGGTAGATGACGATTTAGAGCGTTTCATTCCTGAACATAAAATTCAACATTTCGAACTTACGGATCAAAGCAATAACACTTTTGGAAGTAAGGAATTAAAAGGAAAAGTTTACGTTGCCGAGTACTTTTTTACCACCTGCGGAACCATTTGTCCGATAATGAACTCACAGATGCAGCGCGTTCAGGAGAAATTTGCCGGAAACAAGGATTTCAACATTGTAAGTATGACCGTTGATCCGGAACATGATACTCCTGAAGTATTGATGGATTATGCGAAAAACCATGGTGCGAAAAATGATCAGTGGCACTTTTTAACTGGTAAAAAAGAGAAATTATATTCGCTTGCCAGACGAAGTTTCTTCCTCTTAAAACCAGCAGCAGTAGTTAATCAGGGGGATGTTGGTTCAGATTTCATTCACACGAATTACTTCGTTCTGGTTGATCAAAATTCTCAGATCCGCGGTTATTACGACGGAACGGATGAGCATACGGTGACAACTATGATAGAGGACGTGGAGATTTTGTTGAAGGAAAAGTAGATATTTCTGTTTATTTTCGGCTCCATCAAAACGAAACAGATGAATACTGCGCCAGAAACCGAATTGGGAACTCAAATTGCCCCGAAAACAAATTTCAGAATGCTCGGAATCCTAATTTCCGTCTTCTTTTTCTGGGGATTTGTGGCCGCTTCCAATGATATTTTGATTCCTGTTTTCAAGAAAAAACTCAATTTATCACAAGGAAAGGTTCAGTTGATAAGTCTGGCATTTTATATTGCATACACTGTTGGTTCTCTCATCTATTTCCTGATTTCCACCATCCGTAAAAAAGACATTTTAGCTTCTCTTGGATACAAAAATGGAATTGCTCTTGGATTGGTAATTTCCGCAATCGGAACTTTATTGTTCATTCCTGCCGCAAATAACAGCTCATTCGAATTGATGATTTCAGGACTTTTCATTGTCGGATTAGGCTTCTCATTACAACAAACTGCGGCAAATCCGTTAGCAATTAATATTGGAGATCCGGAAAAAGGTTCTCAACGTTTGAGTTTAGCAGGTGGTATCAATAACATTGGAACTACAATTGGTCCTGTTTTATTGAGTTTAGCAATTTTCGGTTCGGTAAAAGGTGACTCTGCAACTATTTCTATTGAAAACATCAAAATTCCATATTTGATTTTAGGAGCAGCATTTTTATTAGTGGCAGCACTTTTCAAATTTTCGTCCATTCCAAACCAGTTGCCGAATTCCAATACAACAACGGGTGAAAAAACAAGATCTGCGCTTTCATATCCTCAGCTTTGGATGGGAATGATTGCCATTTTCCTTTACGTTGGTGTTGAAGTTTCAACAGCTGGAAATCTTTCAGAATATTTGAAGCAAACCATTAAACTAGAAGAAAGTGAAGTGGCTCCATATGTGAGTTTATTTTGGGCTAGTTTAATGATTGGTCGATGGACATCTGCAGCAGCTGTGTTTACAGATGAAACACTTACCAAGCGCATTCTTGGAATCATACTTCCGTATGCCGCTTTTGGCGTTTTCATCGGGGTAAATGCAATTGTGAAAAACGATATCGAGCCGTTTAAGTTTTATGGAGCTTTAATCGCAGTAATGATTGTTCTGGAAATGTTGAGTCGTGGAAATGCCGCAAAACAATTGTTGTTGTTTTCTCTTGCCGGAATAACTGCGCTAATCATCGGTATGACAACCACTGGAATGGTCAGTGTTTATGCTTTCATTAGTGTTGGATTATTCTGCAGTACACTTTGGCCTTGTATTTTCAGCTTAGCGATCAATAAACTGGGAGCAAGCACCAATCAAGGTTCCGGATTCCTGATCATGATGATCATGGGAGGTGGAATTATCAGCTACTTACAAGGTGTTCTGGCATCAGATAATTTACTTGGAATCCAAATGAGTTATGTAGTCGGAATTATCTGTTTTACATATCTTGCTTTCTATGCTTATATCGCTCCAAGAGTTACGAAATAGTCGCTAAAAAAGGAAATTTATTTCCAGCACATTCTCCTATTCTTAGTTAGTTTATCTAAATTGAATCTAAATAAGATTCTACAGTAATTGCTATGCGTTTAGCCCTTAAATTTGCGTAACAAAATTTTATAGGATAAAATGGGTAAACTAGACAGATTCAAATCATCCATCGCTAGGAAATATTGGATGGCTTTGACAGGTTTGTTCTTAATTACGTTCCTTGTTGGACATTTATTAGGAAACCTTCAATTAATCACTAAACACGGAGAAGAAGGACGTAGAGCTTTCAATGAATATGCTTACTTCATGGGGCACAATATCTTCATTGTAATTTTAGCTTACGTTACTTACGCTTCAATTCTTTTCCATGCATTCTTCGGTTTGTATTTGGCGGTTCAAAACAAAAAAGCTCGACCTGTAAGTTATGCTTACAACAATCCGGGAGCAAATTCAGGTTTACCTTCTCGCTACATGGCGATTTTGGGAACTGTTGTTTTGGTGTTCATTTGTACACACATGGCGAACTTCTGGTACAAGCAAAAAGTAGCTCAAACTGTTCCGTTGCATACAATTGTTAAAACGGAACAAAAAGCAATTGGACAAAATCCAATGTCGGGTGAACCAATGTTTGCTCCTTTTGAAGTTACATACATGTTGACTACCAAAGGAACGTACATGGAGCAATACGCTTATCAACCTACTGAAAAAGTATACGTAAACTTTGAAAAGCAAGCTGTAAACAAGGAGCTTTCAAAAGTTGAAAAATACGAGATCAAAGATCACACAAAGATCTACGACAAAACAACAGGATTGCAAGCTGGTGAAGGATACAAAGATTTACATACAGTAGTTATGAATTTCTTTGGTCAGGAGCAACAAGGACAGCCAACAAATGATTTGGCACTTTGGGCAGTTATCGCTTACGTTCTTTCAATGGCAGTTCTTGGTTTCCACTTGTGGCATGGTTTCGCTTCTGCATTCCAGTCACTTGGATTGAACCACAAAATGTACAACGGATTGATCAGTTTTGTTGGAAAAGCATTTGCAATCTTAGTTCCTGCTGCTTTTGCAATTATTCCAGTTCTTATTTACCTGAATAAATAACACTTTAAACGAGATATATGTCTATTCTAGATTCTAAAATACCAGAAGGCCACATTTCAAGTAAGTGGACAGATTATAAAGATCATTTGAAATTAGTTGCACCAAACAACCGTCCGAAAATTGATATTATCATTGTTGGAACAGGTTTGGCTGGAGCTTCGGCAGCAGCGTCATTTGGTGAAATGGGATACAACGTGAAAGCGTTTTGTTTCCAGGATTCTCCACGTAGAGCACACTCAATTGCAGCTCAGGGAGGTATCAACGCAGCAAAAAATTACCAAAACGACGGTGACTCGATCTTCCGTTTGTTTTACGATACGATTAAAGGAGGTGACTACCGTGCACGTGAGGCAAACGTTCATCGTTTAGCTGAAGTTTCTGGTAACATCATCGACCAATGTGTTGCTCAAGGTGTTCCTTTTGCACGCGATTACGGCGGATTGTTGGATAACCGTTCATTCGGTGGAACACAAGTTCAACGTACATTCTACGCAGCAGGACAAACCGGACAACAATTGTTGTTAGGTGCTTACTCTGCGCTTTCTCGTCAAATTGGATTGGGAAATGTAAAAATGTACAACCGTCACGAAATGCTTGATGTAGTTAAGGTTGACGGAAA
>CAMLET010000184.1 GCA_946479125.1 uncultured Flavobacteriales bacterium | reverse complement strand
AACCACTCTCTGTCATGAACACAGCGTGGTACGCTCCAGATGCAAAGTTAGTCATATCTACTGAACCACTCTTCGATTCTAACTTTGATTGATAAACAACTTTTCCTTTGCTATCAATAATACTAACGTAAGAAGCATTGCTTGTCAACTCAAACTTTAACTCGTTTGCAACCGGATTAGGATAAATAGAAAGTTGAACTTCTTTATTATCAACTCCTAATCCATTGTAATTGTCTCTGTATTCAACATTATTAACAACCTCATCTCCTGCAATTTCTGAAGTACTAATGGTCATTACTGATTCTTTTTCTGATAATGTTCTCCACTCATACGTATGAGAAACTGGAATCGGAATTCCAATCCAGGTTCCCTGAACAAAAAACGAATCAATTTCTTCAATTCTGTGGTGAATTCTCAATGCGTTAAACGTACCGTAAGGAGTAATTACTGTTCCCCAACCATCAACTGAAGAAACACGGTGACGGTGTTGTCTCCATTCCGCATCATAAAGCGGATTCATATCTAAATCAGTATATCCTCTTGATTCGTAATTATCTCCATATTCCAATGGAAGCTCATATCGATGTTCGATAGTATCTGATTTTGCCGGAATACCTTGTCCACTAAGTACAAACTCATAACCAAGTGAATTGATGGAAGTAGTTGTATTCTTGGTAAATGCCGAAATCTCGTCAAATGTAACAGGAAAGCTAGCCGTCCACTCATCTAAAGGCAAATCTGTTGCATGTGCAAAGTAAGTTGCTTTATAAGGAGTGGGAGCAAAACTTCCAAACATAAAACCAGATAATTGTCCTGCTTCGCTTACCGGATAAGTTGTCATCCAACGTTGATTTGTTGTGGATAACGTAGAAAAATCCCAAGTGTAATTAGCGCCAGTTGAACTATAATCTATGTTTAGATCAACCAATGTGCTGAAAACGTAATCTTCATCAACTGTGGCAAAATTTGCGTCAGTTAGTACAGGTTGAGCGATGCTTGTAAGAGACAACCCTAGAGTTGCAAGTAGGAGTAATTTCTTTTTCATTTGTTAGTAGTTTTGGCAAATGTACCAAAACCCAAGCTAGATTCTAGAATTTTTTACGCAATCCAACAAAAAATGTAACAGGATAGTCCTGATTATCACCCTGGTAATAGGAAGATTGGAATGGTCGAACCATGTCAAAAGTACAGCTACCTGTAAATTGTAAGTGTTCCGAAATATTGTAAGCGTATTTCAAACCACATTCCATTGTCATAGTTTTTGCGCTTTCAATATTACCACTAGCTCGTTCACGACTTACCAAATCAGCATTTTGGTAGAAACTTTTATTTCCAGTATATCCCAACTGAATTCCCGGAACAAACAACAAACCAAGTCCATTTCTTCCAAATTTACCCAAAGCCTCCATTGGGAATTCCACGCTGTACAATCCTCTGTACTCACTTACTGAAGTATTCACTCCGTTAGAGCCGCTTTCCGTTTTTACGTATGACAAGTTATTAGGCATTTCCGCTCTCAGAGCTAATCCGGCACTTAACTGCATTCCGGGAACTTCTTTCGTTAACCCAACAGTAAATCTAAATTGTGTTGCCCAATTGTTACTGAATTCAATTCGTTTATAAGATTGTCCGTAACCTACTGCAAATTCAGTATAAAGCGGTAAACCGTTCGAGTTGCTTCTATCAACGTAAACATCATTGAGAACTACCGGAGTTGTAAACATGAAATTTCGTGCTGCCAGATTCACTTCTTCTGAAACAGGAGTTTCAGTTTTCGGAGCCGTATTATCTAATTTATTGTGAGTTAAATCAGGATTTTTATCATTTGAAATTCCTGATTGTTCATTAGATGATTGTGGAAACGTTTGTTGCTCAGATAACGGTGGCACAGACGCGATGCGTCGCGTCTCTACAGTAGTTTCTTTATGATCAATTGAAGTTCCTGCATTCTCGTTAGAAGAATTGTTTCCCTGATTCTCATCCATCACCGGAATAAATCCTCCCAATCTAACAAGCGTTACTTGTTCTCCAAATTGTAAAATTCCAATAAGCAGTGCTACTCCTACGACCACAGCGGCACTTGATGTCCACCAAAAAATGGCACCTCTTTTCTTTTTTGCGGGAAGCATTCCTTCCATTTCAGTCCAGAACGCTTCATCAAATGCAGGAACCGCACTTGCAGCATCCGCACCTTTGAATAGCGCATCCAATTCTGCGTCTGTGATATTTTTGTTATCGCTCATATGGCTAATTTCTTTTCTGGAATGGCCTCCAATGCTGTCAATTTATCTCGCAACTGTTTTCGAGCTGTTGACAAATGCCATTTTGAAGTTCCTTCCGTAATTTCTAATAAATCACCAATTTCCTTGTGAGAAAAACCATCCATTACGTACAGTGTAAACACGTGTGCACTAACCTCCGGAATTTCCTTCAACAATTTCAGAATCGACTCTACTCCTAAATCACTCTCTGCATTATTCGCATCTGTTGGTGCGAAATAGTCTAATTCCGACTCATTTTCTCTCATGCTCAAATGTTCCTTGTGATTCTTGTTTTTTCTGTATTCATCAATGATCACATTGGCCATTATACGCTTTGCCCATGAATAAAAATTCAACGACTCGAGTTCAACTTTTTCTAATCCTGCAAGTAATTTCATGAATCCATTGTTCAATACAAACCGCGCATCTTCATGATTGGGATTGTAACGCATACACATGCGGATGTAGTTTGTATAGCAAAACTCGTACACCATTTTTTGAGCACGCCTGTCGTTTTCTCGACATGCTTTTAATATTTCGGTGTTGAGCTGCATTCTACGAACAATAGATGTTATTTGTGTATTCTTTTGCAAGTTATCAAAATTAATCCTGTGTTTCTATTCATATTCTCCTAAACGGTTTATATTTGGGATTGGTTGGTAAACGGAGAAAAATGTTGACATTAAATTTAATTCGCCACGCAAAAACCCTTGTGAATTCTGCTTCTGGAGCCGATAAAGACAGGGAATTAGCCAGTAAAGGGATTTCTCAATCCAATGTACTTGGAAAGCACATTCGTTTTCAATTTATAGAACTTGGTGAGATTTTTTGCTCGAACGCTCACAGAACACAACAAACATGTTCCATTATTGCCCAATATATTGGTCATACGGAACACATTCACCTGGAATCGGACTTGTATTTAGCCAGCCGACAACAACTTTTCGATTTTCTGCTTAAAAGAGAACACGCGGTGGTTACACTGATTGGCCACAACGAAGGAATTTCTGAATTAGCAACCTACTTGCTTGATGAGGAAGTTGACATGAGAACTTCTGAGTACATTTCTTTAACCTTCCCTTTTACTTCATGGGAAATGATCAGTCAGGGAACTGCGACTTTGCATTATCGTTATCGTCCGCAGGTTTTTCTGCCTGAGGCTGTGAAGGTCTGATGTGGTAGACAAAATGCAGTGCCTCTTGCTGTCTGCGCTCCAAATCTTCCTGCATTAAACGCAATTGTTCTTGCTGAGCAAGGTATTGACCTTCGAAATCCGGCGGTTCGATTCCTAATTCTTTCTCAATCTCGTATTGAAATTTACGTCGTTCCGGTCCATGCTTTCTGTAAATAATGGCAAGCGTTACACCTATTAGAAATCCGGCAAAATGACCTTCCCATGAAATGGTTTCGTCCATTGGAAAAATTCCCCAGATCATACTTCCATATACAAAACAAACACCCAAAGAAACTACTTGCAACTGTAACACTTGTTTGAAAAATCCGGAGATAAAGAGAAAGCCAAATAAAGCATAAAGAACTCCCGACATTCCAATATGAACTGTTCCGGTTCTGGCAAAAAGCCAAACAACGATTCCGGAACCTATCCATGAAGTTAAAAAGACCATCCAGGCAATGTTACGATAGTAAAAGAAAAGTGCGGCTGTTAAAACCAAAAATGGCAATGAATTATTGAGAATATGCTCATAATGATTTGGATCGTGAAGCAAAGGCATGAAGAAAATTCCATACCAATGATCCCAGTCGCCTGGCTTCACTCCGTAATGAATTAGTTTTGGGTCAACATACATTTCTGCAAGCCATACAACAAGCATTAAGAATGCAAAAAGCAAAGGGTAGATTATGCTTTCAGTCGACGAACCGTATTTGTAGTTATTGGTTTTCACGCGTCGGTTTCGTCAAAAAGTAAACCGTGAACAAAAACCTGCTAAAATGACTGATTTCCACGATTTCAGCAAGTCAAAATGACAGAAACGACTTACTGAACGATCAACATTTTACGGAACATTTGCTTCTCATTATTGTATCCTGAGATCCAATAAATACCTTTATTCCACTCTCCTGTTTCAAAACTTGTTGTGCTTCCTGAAATCAAGTGCTGCACAACAAATCTTCCATTCGCATCCGTTACCACAATTCGATCAGAAGCCAAAGATGATTCAACGGTTACTTTCCCGGAAGTTGGATTTGGATAAAGAATGATCTCTGCCGATTTCTCTGTTTCATTCACCGCTAAATTCTGACCTTTCAATGCAATAGCATATTCTCCTTTTTGCAAATTCGTTACGTTCAATGTTCCAGTTAAATCTGTTGCATTGCCCATATTCTTCGTATAGTTCGGACATTCAACCCAATCCACAGAACGGTCCGGACGATAAAGCAAAATGATGCTGTCTTCGTCATCGGTGATCAACAAATGATCTAAATGCGAGTTACTTCCGGTCAATTGTCCGCTATAACGAAATGTTGCGTTTGTATTGAAATCTGAATTCCAAAGTCCATCAACTCTCCAATAACGTTGTGGAGAAATGACATAACCCGTTGACCAATCAAAAACCGGATCTGGCGCTGCCCAATTGTGCTCAAGCAAAATAAATGCTGAATCTGTAATGTTCTGAATTTGCAGTAATACATTCGAATGCGTCAAATTCTTAGTTCCGGTGGTTGTGTAAACAGGATAATTCGCCGTAACAGCGTGCGAAATCAACTCGTCTCTGTTCAAATAGCCCAAAGAAGGCTGAAACGGAACGGTAACTGTCACAGAGTTGGTCATTCCTGAAGAAAAAATCTTTTGCTCGAATGTATTCCAGTTAGCATCACGTAACGTAAGCGTAACCGGGATTTGAGTTCCATATTCCGTTCTTGCAACCAGCTTCTGCTTCAAATGAACGGTTACGTTATAATTTGGACCGTTTGGAACCGTGCTCAATGAATCAATTGAAATGTGTGGCCAACCGCCCTGGAAAATCCAATCGTGGAAGAAATTGTCCAGATTCATTCCTGTAATTGCACTCAATTCATCTCGATATTCGATTGCGTCTACATCAGAAAATTTATTTTGCTCAAGGAATTCCGTCAAACCTGCAAAGAACAATGAATCGCCCAAATATCCACGAAGTGAATGGATCATATCCGCACCTTTCGTGTAAGTTGTTGTTCCGTAAGTATGTGTTTGAGGAACACCTGAAAGTGGCCAATATCCGGCATCTTCAATATGACAAGTGCGCAAAAGACTTTTATGTGCATTACGAACATCAGCTAAATAAGCTGCTCTTCCTGCAGATTCTTCGGTAAACACGTATTCGCAGTAAGCAGCACTTCCTTCATTGATCCACATATCTTCGGCAGTTCTGCATGTCACCAGATTTCCCCACCAGTGATGAGAAAGTTCATGCGCCATAACAGATTCCCAAGCGAGACTTCCATTAGCAGCAACTTGCGGAAAAGCAATATTCATGGCGTGTTCCATTGCGCCAGCTGTCATTGGAACCAAAGCATATCCAACTCTATCCCAGCGGTACGGACCAAATTTAGCCTCATAAATATCAAAGGCTTCTTCCAGATTAATGAATGAATTCTTCATGTTTGTTGTATCACTGGAATGTGCAGCCAATTTCACTGGAACAGGATTGCTTTGATAGTTCGTGAATGTATCGTTCACAAACACATAATTGGAAACAGCAACTGAGATTAAATAAGATGGAATGGTTTGAGAAACTTTCCAATGATGCGTTTCTGATAAATCAGGATTAACGAGTGTAGATTGAAAAACACCACCACAAGCAGCATCGTGAGCCGGAAGTGTTGTCACAAACAAATCGTAGGTTGAACGCGTGGTAAAATTGTCGAAACACGGAAACCATGTTTTTCCATAGTTGTGTGGAATATCATCTAGTGAAACCCCAACATTGTAAGCATATGCTGAATTGAAATAGAATCCGCCAAATGTTGGATCCTGAACCGTTGTTCCATGATAGAATACTTCGATAGAAGTTGAATCGCCGACATTGTATGAAGTTCCAAGATTGACTTTAAATCCAAGAGAAACTGCCGTAAACGAAAGTAAATTTCCATTTGCATCGTGAACGCTATCTACCGCCGGACCAGTCAAATCCAATTTAATTTCAGTAATGTTATTCACCAAAGGCTCAATGCTGATCTGCGTACTTCCTTTCAAAATAAAGGTCGAAAAATCGCGAACATCCAGATTGATAGTGTAATGTTCTATGGAAATACTATCGCTTCTTGTATCGTATGGAAACGAGGTTTGGGCACTTGAACTGAAAAGCAAACCAATACAAAACACAAGACTTAAACGAAAACGCAGTAGAGCAGAATAATCCATACATCAGATTTAAGGTGTCAAGATATTAAGATTTTGG
>CAMLET010000183.1 GCA_946479125.1 uncultured Flavobacteriales bacterium | reverse complement strand
GGATACATTGTGAGCAGCGGAGGAAGTTTTTGGGTGAAATACAATTTTCCACCGGCATTTTACATTTCAACGGCTTGTATCGCTATCAGTAGTTTGATCTTGCAGATTTTCGTTTCCCGTGTTAAAAAAGGAAAGTATGCATTCGTTAAGATCGGGGTTTTCCTAACCTTCTTATTTGGAGTTGGATTCGCGGTTTATCAATTCAAAGGTTATGGCGAATTGGTTGATTCGGGAGCTTTCGTGAATTCAAATATTACGGTTACTGAAGGTAGATACGGCGATTATTACTCCATTAGATATAACGGAAAGTATTTGGAAATTGATGGAAACGAATACTATGTTGCTGGTAAAAAAGTAACTGAAGCACAAAAAGACGAACTATCGAAATATGCAGCAAGTTTAGATACTGTAGCTGTTAATTCTAAATTTCATGGTCCGTTAAAACCGAACATTGAGTTGTTGTACAAAAATCAACTGGTAAGTTTCAAGAACGATAAATTTTACGTTCAGGATACTGTAGAATTGCTTTTTGTGGATTTACACCGTTTGGAAATGTTTGCAGTACACATTCGTGATAAGCGCGGAGATTTCTTCCATAGCGGCGAATACGGTAAAGATTTCACTATCTATTATAACGGTCATCCATTGCGTTATGAAGATAGAACTTTACGTGCTGAGGATGGCAGACCTTTGGGTCCATCTGAACAAATCAGTTTGAATAGTTCAAAGGATACAGCAACGGCTTACTTGTACATTATCACTTTCGCACATTTACTTCACGTATTGATAACATTGTTTTACATGCTTTCATTGTCAATTCGTTCATTTACAGGGACATTAGAAAGATACAACTATATTTCGCTCCGAATGGGTTCCATTTTCTGGCACTTTTTAGGTGTATTATGGGTCGGATTGTTGTTATTTTTACTTTTTATTCATTAAACTTGCACAAAAAATTATAAAAAATGGCAGGACACGCTTCAGCACAAGTTGACACAGCGACCGCTTGGGGAGGTAAAGTTTCACCTTTCAACGTTAGCTACGGTAAGTTAATGATGTGGTTCTTTTTGGTATCGGATGCATTGACTTTTAGTGGTTTGTTGGTTGCTTACGGTTATACACGTCACACAACACCAAGCGCTTGGCCAATTGGTGAACAAACGTTTGATTCATTACCGTTTTTAGGCCATGGTTACCCATTGGTTTATGTTGCTTTGATGACATTCATCCTTATCGTTTCTTCGGTAACGATGGTGTTGGCGGTTGAAGCTGGACATAGAATGGACAAAAAAGGAGTAATGAGATGGATGATTGCTACAATCATCGGAGGTTTCTTCTTTGTTGGTTCTCAAGCTTGGGAATGGTCTCACTTTATTCACGGTTCTCATTTCGGTAGTGTTGAAATCACTTCAGGAAAATATGATGGTGCTCGTGCAATTGTAAAAGGTCATTTCGGTGAATTGAAAAGTTTAACGATTGTTGAGTCTGGAAAAGAATACAAAAAAGGTGATGTTCTGTCTCCAAATTCTAAAGGACATTTGAAGCAAGATGCTGATGAGTTGTTCCACCATTTCCGTTGGTCAGCAATGAATGGTCATGCTCACGAAGGAAACCTGATCAAGTTACACGACGGTTCTGTTGCTAAATGGGACAAAGCTGCTGATGAGCATATGCAATTGATCGTGAAAACAGATGGTTCCGGAAAAGCTTATGATAAAACGATCAAACTTCACGGTAAAGAAGCTGAGAAATTATACTGGGAATCGTTGAAAGCAGGTAAAAAAGGTACTATCATTTACGGTGCTGATTTATCTACTAACGAATATGGTCCATCTCAGTACGGTCAATTCTTCTTCTTCATTACTGGATTCCACGGATTCCACGTATTCTCAGGAGTTATGATCAACATTCTAATCTTCTTAGGAGTTGCTAGCGGAAAATACCACAAACGTGGACATTACGAAATGGTTGAAAAAACTGGTTTGTACTGGCACTTTGTCGATTTAGTATGGGTATTTGTATTTACATTCTTCTACTTAATCTGATTCAATTTTAAAAACATTCATCATGGAAAGAGACGATATTATTGAATATTCATTAGATGCTCACCACAGCGAAGAAGAAGGAAAAAAGCTTCGCCGAAAAATTTGGTTAGTAACAGGAATTCTAACTGCAATTACAGCTTTTGAAGTAGCTGTAGGAGCAACTATTCACCAGGATAGCCCAAGTTGGTGGATCGTTAAATTGGTATTTATCGGATTAACGTTATTGAAAGCTGGTTACATTGTTCTTTCGTTTATGCACTTAGGTGATGAGCGTAAGTCATTGAAATGGGTAATCTTAGCTCCATACGCTTTGTTCATTATTTATTTGATATTCATTGCAATTACAGAAGCTGTAGCGGTAAATGAATCACTAGGCGTACATTAAGAGGGTTAGAAAACAGATATAATGTCAAAAAATACTAAAGCCGGTTCGTTAAGACCAGTGTTCTCAATGCTGATCTTATTTGGACCGGCTCTTATTTTAATACTAATTTCCAAAGTAGGTTGTGAGCACAAGTTCAAAACCTTAGATGATTACGGAGCTGTTCCCGCTTTCCACGCAAAATCTTCTCTTGGAAAAACACTAACGAATAAATCGTTTGAAGATAAAGTAGTGCTTTATACTACAATTCAAACATCTTGTCCTGATACTTGTGCAACAGCAATTTGGTTTCTTGATCAATTGATCTATCAGCGCATTCGAACAAACGAGAAGAAATTGGGTCACGTTCGTATCGTTTCATTTGTCACAGATAAAGACGGAAATCCAGCTACTGATCTTAAACTTGTTCAATCCACTCTTGCACGTAAGGTTGAGGGCTATGACCCTAGAGTGTGGATGCTTGTAAGTGGTAATGTGGAGGATGTATACAACATCAAACACAACGGTCAGTCGTTATTGCAAAAAGACAAAAAGTACTTTGCCGGAAAAGCATTCACCGAATTAATGCTGCTTGCCGATAAGAACAATCGCATTCGTATGGTTCTTTCCGCAAAATCAGAAAGTACAATTCGAACAATGCGCGATCACATGGCGCTTCTGGAAAAGGAATACACAATGGCTCGTTACAAGGCCAAGAAAAAATAAAGCATGAAACTGTTGCTTCGACTCCGCTCAGCAACCATTGGTAGTTCCATTATTTTATGGACAGGGTTGTTCTTACTTGTTTTGGTGACATCTTGTGAGGATAACGTAAAACCTCGTGCACTTCCGTATTATGGAAATTACGATGTGTATACTATTGAGAAGAATGGTAAACAAATCAACGATACTGTTTTCCCAAAGATTCCATTTTTCTCTTATTTGAATCAGGATTCGGTTAGAATTACTTCTAAGGATTTGAAAGGAAAGGTCTGGATCGCGAATTTCTTTTTTACTTCTTGTCCAAGTATTTGCCCGCCAATGATGTCGCAAATGCGTCGTTTGAATGTGTTGACGAAAGACTTAGAGAAAGAAGTGCAATTTATCTCGTTCTCTATTGATCCGAATAACGACAAACCTTATGTGCTTAAAAAGTACATTAAGAACAACGGAATTTCAACGAAGAATTGGGTTTTACTAACTGGAAACGAGAAGAAAACACATAAGTTGGGAGTTGACCATTTTATGGTTCATGCAAAAAAAGATGCAATGGCTTCCGGTGGATTTGCGCATTCAGACGGAATGGTATTGGTTGACAAAGAGGGTTACGTTCGTGGAATTTACCTCGGAACCCAAACCCCGCAAGTTGACCAGTTGAATATAGATTTAAGAAAATTATTACGTATAGAATATGGAGTTGAGTGCAAAGAAAAGTAAGAACCTTAGAAAATTAATCATCGTTCTTTCTATAGTTATTCCTGTTGCAGTAGCAGCATTGTTTGTCATCAAGATTCCTGGAATCAACTTGAGTTTTTTACCGCCCATTTATGCCGGAATTAATGGTTTAACAGCTGTGTTATTGGTCCTTGCATTGATCTTCGTAAAACAACGAAAATTGAAATTGCATGAGAATGTGATCAAAGTTTGTATGGGACTTTCTGTTCTATTCTTGCTTTGTTATGTGGCTTATCACATGTGTTCAGATACCACGTATTACGGTGATTTGAACAAAGATGGTAAAATTGATGAGTTGGAAAAAGCAGCACGTTCGGCTACGGCATACGGAATCTATTCGATTATTCTACTTACTCACATTCTATTAAGTGTCATTGTAATCCCGATGGTACTGTTTTCTTATTTACACGCTTGGGAAGGCAACTTCGACAAACATAAAAAGTGGACAAAGATCACATGGCCCATTTGGTTTTATGTTGCTGTAACAGGAGTTGTGGTTTACTTTATGATTTCGCCTTTTTACGCTTAAAGGTTATTCTCGACTCCGCTCGATAACCTTTTGCGGAATTCTTCGAAGGAAATAAGATCTGACAGATAATTACCGTGGTTGCTGAACTTCGGTCATGGAATGAATTATATTGCACACTGAGGCAGCTGAGCTTCGGTCATCGAGCGTTTTGGATGAAGTTGACCAATGGAAGGTTAAAGAGAAGGTCATCGAGCGTAGTCGAGATGTCGAAGCTACTGAGCTGGCGCCGGACAAGCTTTATTCCCGGATAATCGGAACGAAAGTCCAATTCCGGCAAACACGTACCAATCTCTCGAAGTAGGATTTCCACGTTGACCAAATCGGCTTCCGTCCAAACTTCTGTTGCTTAAATCTGCAGCCATTGGACCGTTTTCAGCAAGAATTACAGCCGGATCGGCATATCTGTAACTATGCACATCGTCCAAATAATCGGAGAACATAAAACGAATTCCATATTCTCCGTTAAGTGCAATATTCTTAGAAAGACTAACCCGGAAACCAATTCCTAGCGGAATATTCATTTGTAAAGTGGAGTATTTTCCTCTGTCATTTGCTGTTGTTCCCTGACCTTCAGTTCCTAATGGTTGTAAATCTACAAGATCACCGTTATAATCTGCTTGCGGATTGATCTTCGTCAAACCAATTTCTGCTAACAAATAAGCAGTTCCTCTGTAACGCTTGTGTCCAATTTCAAAAGGGAAATAAGTGAACTCAATTCCAGTTGCAAATTCGTAAAGATCCGTTTGAAAAGACAAGTTTCTGTTCTTGTTTAACCCTCTTTTCGATTCACTATCGTAGCCTTCAATAAATCCGTAAGTGAAATTGAATTTGTAAGCTAAACGAGAATGAATGTTGTAACGATAAAAGATTTGTCCGGCAAGATTGCTGTTATTGAAATGTTTCTGGTTTAAATCTCCAATGTAATACGAAACACCACCAAGCACGCCCAATTCAGAGCGCGACCAATTGTTGTGTTGGTGTGCTTTCTGTCCAAGTGCAAAACTCGAAATGAAAATAAAACAAACAAGAATTACCCGCATAGATCAGTATAACGTATAAACAACGAAAAAATTACGCCGGAAGTAAACCTTTTTTTATCAAAGTCTCACCAATTTGAACAGCATTTGTTGCGGCACCTTTTCTAAGGTTGTCGGCAACGATCCACATGTTCAACGTTTTTTCCTGACTTTCGTCTCTTCTCAAGCGACCAACAAACACGTCGTCTTTCGCTTCTGCAAAGCGTGGCATTGGGTATGAATTGTTCGCAGGATCATCCTGAAGTGTGATTCCTTCTGTAGAAGCCAGTAAATTTCTCACATCATTCAAATCGTATTCGTTTTCAAATTCAACGTTCACAGCTTCTGAATGTCCACCAACAACAGGAACGCGCACTGCAGTAGCAGTAACATTAATTGAAGGATCAAGAATTTTCTTTGTTTCCTTCGTTAGTTTCATTTCCTCTTTTGTATAACCGTTATCTAAAAACGAATCACATGCAGGAATACAGTTTTTATCGATTGGATAGTTGTAAGCCATTTCTCCGGTAATCCCAGCACGCTCATTTTCCAATTGTTGAACCGCTTTAACTCCTGTTCCTGTAATACTTTGGTACGTAGAAACAACAACACGTTTGATCTTGTATTTTTTGTGAAGCGGAGCCAAAGCCATTAATAACTGAATAGTACTACAGTTTGGATTCGCGATAATTTTATCATTCGCTCCCAATAAATCACCATTGATTTCCGGAACGATCAAACGTTTGTCCTCGTGCATACGCCAAGCCGAACTGTTATCAATAACTGTTGTGCCAACTTCAGCAAATTTCGGAGCCCATTCCAAAGAAGTTTCTCCACCAGCCGAAAAAATAGCAACATCCGGTTTCATTGCAACTGCAGTAGATAATGCAACAACGTCAAAATCCTTTCCCTTATAGTTCACCTTCTTACCAACAGATTTCTCTGAAGCCACAGGAATTAACTCTGAAACTGGAAAATTACGTTCGTTTAAAACTTCTAACATTACTTGTCCTACCATCCCGGTAGCACCTACTACAGCTACTCTCATCTCATTTAAAATTGATTGCGTAAAAGTAGTGACAAGTCGCGACTTTGTGTCCACATCTTTCACCCAAAAAATCATATAAAATAAAAACCCTATCTTTGTGCACTTCTTATTCGGAATTTATACGATAAGAAAGTCCCGATTGTGAATGGTGTAAAGTGCACCAGACGTGACATCCGCTCGGATTACGATACATAAAAACAAATGTTTTTTAAAGATTTAAACTTGAGTGCCAATTTATTGGACG
>CAMLET010000182.1 GCA_946479125.1 uncultured Flavobacteriales bacterium | reverse complement strand
ATGGAATTGATATGGTGAAAAGTTTGAAAAGCGAAGGTTTATCTGAAGATATGACCAAAGATGCTGAAAACGAAATCCAAAACATCACTAACAGTTTCATCAAAAAGATCGATGATTTGGTTGAGGCCAAAGAGAAAGATATCATGACGTTGTAAGATGAAATTTTTTACACCTGTATTTCTATTGCTCATTTTTAGTGCTTGTCTGCATAAAAAAGTGGTTGTGAATAGACTTGAAGGTGATTGGGATCTTGAAAAACAACTGAATACGGACGGTTCTTACTCATACTTTTCCAATGTTCATATCCAATTTTCCTCTGGTAAAGCTGACGGAGAAACGTATCTCGATTGCACTACCGATAGTGCTGGCCTTGTTTCTACCGGGAATTATTTAGTTAGTAAAAACGGTGAAGAATTGTTCATCAACTATGATTTGAATAATTTGGGACGCAAGGATCAATTTACCATTGAGGATATGGATAAGAATTCATTGGTTGTAAGAAATCAAGGAATTGTTCGTTTCTTCAGTAAAGTGAAGTAGTTTCAGTACTACATATTCTAAAGCACAACTTTCTTGTATTCCGCCTTGTTGCTATAATACAAATATCCTTCGATCTCTTTTTGCCCCATTTGCTTTAAAACTGCAGCATATTCCTGAACCTGTTGATGATGCTTCGGAAGTTCTTCGCCTGTTTTGAAATCGATAATAATGAACTTTTCATCTTGCTGTACAATCTTGTCCGGACGTAATCGCTTTACTTCATCAACAATTAAGGTTCTCTCGTTCAGGGAAATGCCATTTTGTAAAATCGACTTTGTTAACTCGTGATTAAAGAAATTGGAAAGCATTTCATTTAGAATTTCTTTGTGTTTTTCCTCGCAAAAACCGGAAATTAAACCTTCTTCTAACTGTAGCACAGCTTCTTCGATGTTTGAAGAACGTTCCATGATCCAGTGAAACTGTTTTCCCAATCGAATTTGCTCAGTGAATCCTTCTGTTTCCTTGTCGAATTTTTCCCTCAAACTAATCTCTGGAAACCACAATTTTCCATTCAAAGGTTCAATTGGATAGTAAACCGTTTCTGCTGTTTTATGTCTTGTTACAACTGGCTTTTTTCCATATTTCAATGTGATTTCTTTCTCAGAAACTTCCGCGCCTTCAAATGATTCCAGAAGCTGCTTTACTGCTTTGTCGAATGGAATTACTGTTCTTTCTTTTTTCGATTCGCTTTTTGCAATCGTATACTCGTTGTAAACATAAAGTCGGTCAACAGCTCGCGTAAACTGAACATAAAGCAAATTTACGGCATCCATCAATTCGTCTTCTAACTCTCTTTGTATCGATTCAACACTGATTCCTTTTCCAATTGTGGAATCAGAAGCTGTTACTTCGAAAAAATAGTCATCGTTTTGACAAAGCAGATCTGATGTGCGCTTAGAAGCATTGTCGAGAATCGGAATGATCACCACCGGAAATTCCAATCCTTTCGACTTATGTGCCGTCATAATTTTTATCGCCTGATCGTTTTCCGGAATCTGAACATTGGAATCTTTTCCTTTGTCTTTATAAAACGAAAGGAAGTCCTGCAAATTCGGGCCGTTTCGCTTATCGTAATCAAAAGCCAGATCCATTAATTGCTTCACATAAACATTGTTTGTTTTGTCAATGTTCATTAAATCCAGTGCTTCTTCTAAACATGAATAAATGGAAGTGAAGGGCTGCATCCATTGTTTTTCTCCAATTCCGGAAAGCTCAAAGAATTTTTCTACAGAAAAGAAACTCTGCGATTCGCCGGTTAAACACTGCATGTATCTACCAAAACCTTGCTCATCCAGCTTTGAATCAAAATAATGATAGGCAAAAATGGCTGCTTTTTTCTGGTCTGTTGGGCGAAGTCGCCAACCCAAATAATGAATCAGCATGCGAACAGTTGATTCTGCATTGACCGAAAGTGAGTCTGCCGACACCACTTGAAATCCTTCTTTTTTCAAAGCGGTTGCCATTGCTAAACAAGCACGTGACTTTAGCGCAAGAACACAAATATCGCCGGGCAAATAACCATCGGCAATGGCTTCCTTAACGTATTCAATACATTTTTGCTGGTTTGTGGTGTTGTCACCATCAGCATCTTCCGTTTCGGAGTCCTCAGTCTTACTTTTTCCAACCAATTCAATCTTCACATAGCCGCCATCTTTTCCTTGCGGATTTTGTTCTACAGAATCGAAATAGCGTTTACCGTTTTCAGGAAGCAACTCTCTGAATTGAAGGAAAAATGAATTATTGAAGTTCACTATTTCTTTTGCTGAACGCCAGTTATCATTCAGTTTTCCTTTATGTCCACGCTGATTAAAGTAATTCGACTTTAAAGCGATGGAAGGATCGCCATTCGGATTGTAAATTCCGGGAAGTTCAATGAACTGGTCTGCAATTCCGTTTTTGAAACGATAAATACTCTGCTTCGGATCGCCAACAATGAAGTTGAACTGATCATGTGCAATAGATTCATGAACCAATGGAATCAGGTTTTGCCATTGCAGAAAGGAAGTGTCCTGAAACTCATCTAAAAAGAAATGCTTGAATTTGTTCCCCAAACGTTCGTAAATAAAAGGTGCTTCTTCGTTTTTCACCAATTCAGAAACCAATTGATTGAATTCTGCGACCAAAATCGTTGCTTCTCGTTTTCGTAGGTTGTTTACGTAAAGCGCAAACTCACGAAGCATTTTAGTAGAAGTCAACTGTTTCTGGATCAAATGCAATTCGGCTAATTCTTTTCCGTAATTATTCAACCAGGTTTTGTAATAATTGTAAGCTTGAACTACAGCTGTAAAATCAATGTTTTCAGCAGTTTTATGAATGTTCTTTAAAGCCGATTCTGTAAAATCGAGAAGTCCGCCACTGATTCCCAATTCTTCCAGTTTGTCAAATTTTAGAATCGCTGTTTCCAGTCGACCTTTATCTGCAAGCATCGAGGCATCAAAACCACCATTTCTGTAAGCATCGGCAATGGTTTTTCCTGCTCGGTAATACGCTTGAAGACTTTCTTTGTATTTCTCTCTCAGTTTAGCTTCATCTTCAACACTTTGTTCCTTTTGAACAAGTGCGTCAACTATTCCCAGTTCCTTTTCGCTAAGGATGTATTTGCTTTTCTTTTTGAGTTCTTTTTTAATGTTCCAGCTTCCTTCTTCGTACAACTTTTCCTTGCCGAAGTTGATTGCCAAACGCTGTAATTCGCTCTTGTCTTTTGCGTCAACCTGAAGTAAAAGCTCATTTAAACAACGCTCCAGTAGTTCATTTTTTTGAATTAGAATGTCAAATTGTTCCGGTAAGTTCAAATCCCGACTAAAGGTTCTGATCAAACGCAGATTGAATTTATCAATCGTCATTACATTGAATTCTTCGTACTGGTGAAGCAATTTTCGAAGAACGGTTTTGCTGTTTCGTTGAACATTCACAGCTGGAATACCAACAAATTGAGCTGTATCGTTTAAGAATTTCTGGTGTTTTGGATCGTTACCGGATAATTTCCCTAAATCCTCCAGAATTCTGGTTTTCATCTCCAGTGCCGCCTTATTTGTGAAGGTCATGGCGATGATTTGTCCCAGTTCAGCGCGATTTTCGTTCTCCTGAAGCAAGAGTTTCAGATAGTGTTGTACCAAAGAATAGGTTTTTCCACTTCCCGCCGATGCATCGCGAATCTGTAAGGGTTTATTCAAATCCATACCCGAATTTATGGTTTTTATGAGTCACGGTCTACAATTATGATTGAAAATTCGCCGATTGGTCAATAGAAGTGGAAGATTCCTCAAAATAATTTTTTAATGAAACGAGGTTTCCGTAAATTTACGAGTATGAAAATGAAATTCTTCTTTCCAGCAATTTTATTAACCATCTGCAGCCTTCTTTTAGCCGTTTCGTGTAAGAAACCTCAAGAAGTAGAACCTGAATCGAACGACGTTACTGTTGAAGGTAAGATCGTTCCAACTTTTGGTGGCTCAGAGTTCCAATTGGGAGCGGTTTACACGTTGACAAACGGTGTGAAATTCAAGATTACAAAACTGAAATTCTATACGTCTGCGGTTTCTTTAGGCGGAACTCAAATGATCGATTATTCATTGTTTGATTTTGAGGAAGGAGGAACAGCGTGGTTTTCTAAAACAGGAGAATTTACAGTTGGTTCAGCTTTGAATTACGCTATTGGTGTTGATGCAGATAAAAATCATGCTGATCCAACATTGCCATCTCCATCAAGTTGGTTATATGTTACCAACGCAAATGATATGCACTGGACATGGAATTCAGGATACATTTTCATTGCGATTGAAGGTTATTACGATGCGGTTGTTGATGCAAACGAGGATTTCCAAAGCTTCTCGTACCACATTGCAAGAGACGATTTCTTTACTTCAGATCAAGCTTTAACTGTTGCACCAACTCTTGTTGCAGACAAGAAGTACGAAGTGAAATTGAAATTTGATTTCCAGTCTTTCTTCGAAAATTCAGTTCGACCAATTGATCTGGCAACTGAAAACCTTACGCACTCGTCTCCTTCAGAAGACGCGTTGACAGAGAAAATCAGATTAAACTTTGCGGAAGCATTCTCTCCATATGAATAAATACTTTTTATTCTTTCTTGTTGGAATTGGTTTCTTTCTTGGGTGTAAAAAAGACAATACTTCTTACAGCCCAACACCTTATGAATTGGAGATTCCAAGCCATTTTCCGCAAATGCAGATTCCGGCTGATAATCCAATGACCGTTGAAGGAGTTGCATTAGGAAAGAAACTGTTTTACGATAAAATACTCTCGCTTGACAATACCATTTCGTGTGGATCTTGTCATGCACCAAACGCTGGATTTTCAGATCACAATCAGTTTTCAATTGGCGTAAACGGAACTACGGGAAACCGTCAATCAATGGCGCTTGTGAACCTGGGCTGGCAAACCAAATTTTTCTGGGATGGAAGAGCCCTTTCGTTGGAAGATCAAATTCTTCAACCTGTTCCCAACCCGGTGGAAATGCATCTGTCATGGCAAGAAGCTGTTTCTCGTCTTCAATCAAAAATGGAGTACAAGAACATGTTTTATCAGGCATTTGGAATTCAAAAGATCGAAAAAGAATATGTTGCCAAAGCCATTGCTCAGTTTCTGAGAACAATGATCAGCGGTAAATCAAAGTATGACGTAATGTATAAAGTGGAGAACGGGATTCCGCTTTCCACCGCTGAGGAAGTGATTCAGAATCAAATTACGTTTGAAGAACTGGCCGGATATGATTTATTCAAAAGTTTAGTTGGTGCAGATTGTTTCCATTGTCACAATGGTGCATTAATGCAGGTACAGAAGTTTTCAAACAATGGTTTGGATGCTACTTTTTCGGATTTGGGAAGAGGAGCTATAACCGGAAATGCAAGCGACAATGGAAAATTTAAAGTTCCATCGCTTCGAAATATTGCGTTAACTGCGCCGTATATGCATGATGGACGTTTCCAAACATTGGATGAAGTAATAGAACATTATTCAACAGGAATACATCAAAGTGGAACAATTGATCCGTTGATTGAATACGCCTTTCAGGGTGGAGTTCAGTTAGATGCGACTCAAAAAGCACAATTGAAGGCATTTTTGTTGACATTAACAGATAATGAATTTGTAACCAATCCTGATTTTCTACCGTAATGTAGAAGTAATCGGCCTTGGCGGATTTAATGGATTTTAAAGATATTCGTAATTTTGCACGCGATATGGGTAAAATGATTGATGAGCGTAGATTGACTACCGAAGAAAAAGCACTTAAGATTAATCTTACCAATGACATCTATGGATGTTTTGCGGAGATTGGAGCTGGACAGGAAGTAGCAGCGAATTTTTTCAAGGCTGGAGGAAGCTCCGGAACAATTGCCTATACGCAATCGGCTTATGACATGCGTGTCTCAGATGCGATGTATGGTCCTGCGAAAAGATATGTGTGTGAAGAGCGTTTATTGACAATGCTTGGAACAGAATACAATACACTTTGCGAACGTTTACCGAATAAGCAGAAGGAATCACGTTTCTTCGCTTTCTGTAATACGGTTGAATCTTTAAATTACCATAAAACAAATCAAGGTCAAGGTTGGGTTGGACTTCGTTTCCAATTGAAACCAGAAGGATCAATTAATGATGTTATTTTACACGTTAAGCTTCACGATAATTCTCATAAAGCACAACAAGAAGCTCTAGGGATTTTGGGCGTAAATCTGATTCATGCTTGTTTCTTCCATGCTGATGATTTGGATGAATACTTGACAAATCTGGTTCATCGTATTCCAAGAGATAGAGTAGAGATTGATATGTTGCGTGTTTCAGGAGAAGATCTTGGAAACGTTGACAATAGAATTGTTGCTTTGAATTTGGTTAAACGTGGAATCACAGATGCAACAATGTTCGACCTTTGTGGAACCGTTTTGCAGCCAGCAGCAGCACTTTATAAGAAGAATATCCTTTTAATGCGTGGTCGTTTTCGTCCGGCAACAAAAGTGCACATGGATATGATTGAATGTGCAAATGAGCGTTTCATTCAGGAAGATGGCGTTTCTGCGGAAAATGTTGCGGTAATCTTTGAATTAACGTTGAAAGATTTAACGGCTGACGGAAAAATTTCGGATAAAGACTTTATCGACAGAGCCAATCTCTTAAGTGCAATGGGTTACACCGTAATGA
>CAMLET010000181.1 GCA_946479125.1 uncultured Flavobacteriales bacterium | reverse complement strand
TCAAGATATTAAGATTTTGGGACATCTGAAACTTCTCACCGATTAGTAATTGATGGTGGATCTCCCTACCTTTACGTATGCCCAAATTATATTTCGATTCCAGGCGTTATGCTGACCTTCCGCTTCACTATGGCAAAGTTCCGCCATGGCTAGCTGAACGTATGCGTTCCCTTGGAGGAGCAATCATAGAATCTATTGTTCAGGAGTATGGAAAATCAGCGGTTTTAAGCCGATTAAGTGATCCATTCTGGTTTCAGGCTCTGGGTTGTGTGTTGGGCATGGACTGGCATTCCTCTGGCATTACAACTTCAGTAATGGGAGCATTGAAAGGAGCAGTTAACTATCGCACTCACGAACTGGGAATTTACATTGCCGGTGGAAAAGGAAAACACTCGCGGGAAACTCCGAATGAATTGCTACGCTTTTCAGACAAATCAGGTCTTGATGGAAATGCTTTGGTGCGATCCAGCAAACTCACTGCAAAGGTTGATAACAATGCTATCCAGGACGGTTTTCAGATCTATATGCACAGTTTCGTGGTAACGAATGAAGGAGAATGGACAGTGATTCAACAGGGAATGGACGATTCCACAGGTATGGCCAGAAGATACCATTGGCATTCGGAAACTATCAACTCCTTCGTAGAAACCCCACACAATTTCATTTACGGTAAAAACCAAGGGAAAATATTAAATCTTACCGATAAAGAGGCTGGTTCAGCTAAATCGGGAATACTAGATCTGGTAGCGGAAAAACCTTCAGTGATCATTCCAGAAGTGCAGAAACTTATACTTCCAAATCATCATGAAGTACGTGCAGAAGACATCAATCTCAAACGACTTGGAAGTGTGCTGGTAGTTGCACATGACAAAGGTTTACGTGACTTTGAATCTTTGCTCCTTCTTGAAGGTGTGGGGCCGCGAACCATTCAATCTCTGGCACTGGTGAGCGAAATTATTCACGGAACACCTTCTCGCTTTTCCGATCCAGCACGTTTTACCTTTGCGCATGGTGGAAAAGACGGACATCCGTTTCCGGTACCAACGATGATCTACGATGAAACGATTCAGTTACTGCAAACGGCAGTGGAGAAAGCAAAGATCGGGAATGCTGATAAAAGTCAGGCGATCAAGAACCTGCACCTGGTAACCAGGATCGTAGAAGAACAGTTTCTACCTGATGAAGAGTTATTCGATAAAGCCATTGCGCGTGAACGAAAAGAATCGCACCGTTATGGTGGACGAACGATCTTTGGTAAAGAAAAACCGCCAAAGGACGAAGGACAATTAAGTTTGTTTTAATAACCGGAAACAGAATTCCACCAGAATTTTAGTATTCCACCGATTTAGTAATAATTTTGACCATCAAATAAATCACGAATGAATTCATTTTATGAATACTTCAGGAAAAATCAACATTATCTGATCAGTACAATCGTTCTGTTATTTTCTGTTCGCATCATTGAATTTTTCTTTGTTGAATTCATCGGAGAATCAAAACCTCAATTCTCCATGCTATTCATGGGCTTTCTGCTTGATCTGCTAGCAGGTTTTGTTTTGCTATGGATCGTTTTTCCTCTTCAGTTACTGCTGCAATGGTGTCGCATAAAACGGAACTTCATTTTTCCATTTATCGCCTTTTTATTCATTTTATTCAGTGCTGTTTTAATCTACTTTTTCGAGCAGGCAAAAATTCCTTTGGATGAAACCATCTATTTCTTTTCCTGGAAAGAGATCATGACTATCATGGGTGAAATCAATGCGTATTTCCCTCAACTAATCATAGGATTTTTACTTCTTCTATTGCTTTTTTGGGGAATTCAATACGTATCAAAAAAACGATTTCGTTCCGATCTTCTTCCACGAAAAATTGCCATTTTCTCATGCGTTACCATTCTTCTTACTCCGTTTATATATTGTTCTTCAAAAAACATTGTGACGGAGGTTTATACGAATAATCGACTTGTTTTCTTTCTAGGGCGAACGTACACGCATTTCAGCAAAGAAGAAAACTCAACCATTTCTGAAACAAACATTGATCCGGCTGATTTCGCGGAATTAGATCCGAATTTTTATGCTGAAAAGCCCGAAAATCAGATTTATCCACTGATGCATTCGCTTCAAGAAGACACTCTTTTTGCTTCAAAGTTTAATTCAGATAAAAAGAAACTCCCCAATATTGTTTTTATCATCGTTGAAGGACTTTCAGGCGATTTTGTGGGGAAATATGCTTCAACAACTGGTAATGTGATGCCGTTTTTGGACAGCTTGAAGTCGAAATCACTCTATTTTCCTTACTTTTTATCCACTTGTCAACGAACGTATAACGCACTTCCGGCAAGCTTAGCATCTGTTCCCAATTCAAACAGTGGAATGTTCACTCAATTGAACTCGTACACACCGCAAGTATCGCTTCAGATGTTATTTAACAAAAATTACTTCTCGCGTTTCTATTGTGGTGTCGACCTTTCGTTTTCGAATATGCATGGTTATATGAGTAACCTGAAAACGCAGTACTTGGTGAAAAACTGGGAAAAGAAGTATAAAACATCCTTTTCTGAACGCGAAAACTATTGGGGATATCCTGACGACCGAGTGTACAGAAAATCCTGGGACGATTATTCCAATCAAAAGCTGGAATCTAAGCCAAGATTTGATGTGTTCCTGACCATTTCATCTCACGAACCTTTCGTATTCCCAAAAGAAAAATACTACTTATCAAAAGTAAACAAACACTTAAAAGACTTGCCAGGAAAACTGCACGAGTCGTTGAAGAGTAAGCAGTTACTTTTGGCATCCTTCATGTATTCAGATGATGCTTTGAAAACCTATTTCGAGAAAGCAAAACAACATCCTGAATTTGAGAATACTATTTTCTTCATTTACGGAGATCATGGAACACCGCATTACTCGCGTACTGGCTTGAGTAAATTTCATACACCATTGGTGATTTACTCACCTTTATTAAAACATGCGGAAGTAAACAAAGCTGTGAATAGCCAGTTAGACATTGCGCCTTCGTTATTGAGCTTGCTGAAACACAACTATCAAATGAGCTTTCCCGAAAAGCTTCCGTTTATAGGAAAATCGTTCGATTTTTCATCCAAATTCGTGTCGAATCGATCGCTTCCTTTCTTAAGCATGGGTGGTAAAAATGAATTTGTGCTGCATAAAAATTCAGCGTTTCTGCATGGAGAATTATTTCAAGTTCAGCCTGATTTGAAATTGAAGAAGATTCACAATTCAGGTTTAAGCAAAAAACTGGAGAAACAATTACAATTGTACGACCTGTTATCCAAATACTGCTTCAATAAGAACAGAATTATTCCGCCAGTATTTTACAAGGAATTAAGTGAAAGTCAGCCACACGTTGACAATCGTTTCACGGGTGATTACAAATTGCTTAAAGAAGTTTCGGACAAAAAAGCGATCGTCAGTACCGAAGAGTTCATTGGTCTGGGCAAAACATTTGCTTTAAATACAAATGTCAAACGCGTTCGTATTGTTTGCGAGATCGATCAACTGATGGGTGATAAAGATGAATCGAAACATTTGCCGCGAGTTGTGGCCAACTTATTAAATACAGCAACGAAGAAGCAGCTTATATGGCAGATTTCGGATCCGGCAATCTTAAAAAGATCATTCAAAAAGAATGTCCACAACACCATGGTTTATGTTGTCGACATCAACATTCCAGCTGAGCAGAAAATCGATAAAAAGAATGAATTCTTTTATTACATCTACAATCCGAATCATGCAAAGATGAATTTCAAGAATTGTAGGGTTAAATTTTATACGGCTCGTTAATTCTGGTTAACTTCAAATTAAAATCCAAAAAGAATCCAGTTAACGGTCATGTTTCAAAAATTACGTTTTACACCATTTGCACAATTCATTCAATCGAATGCTGAATTTTCAAGTGTAAAGCGTTCTTACGAAACAACGATCATGGACCTAAAAGTTCAGCCAGAGGGAAGTTTGACGGCTGTTGCCTGGGGAACGAATTACTACAAAGTCGCGGTTCTGTTTAACACAACAAAAGTTATTACAACCAAATGTGATTGTCCGTATGACGGAAAAGGCGTTTGCAAACACGTGATTCGCACCATTTATGAAGCTGATGAAAAGGTAGCTGATTATTTCGATAAACGGATTCCGAAACAACCAAAACAAGAAGTAGAATTGGTGGAAGAAAATGGCGGATTAAGACTCCCGAATGTTTTCTGGAACGATTTAACGGATGATCTAATTGACGATTTGAAACTGTTTAAACCGACCAATCGCTGGTTTTCTGCATACAATTATCAATGGGGAGATGGAAGTTATCTGCTCAAAAACATAAATGCTGTTTATCATCACGAAGGCGAAGAACTTCAACTGGAAATCAAGGAAGATGAAAATGGCATGTTCTTTAGCTGCAGCTGTAAAGCTGGAAAACACAGCTTCTGTTCGCATTTGAGTAAAGCGCTTGAAAATCGAAATTCAACGATCTTCAGTTATACGTTTGATGAAAACGAAAGAAGAAATCAGCTGAAACAGGCATGTGCTTCTTTTGGATTTGAATTGGAAAAAGTAGATGCTGAAAGTTTGTTCGAATTCAAAAACAGTCACGGACATTTACGTGTAGTTTCAAAAGCCAATCTGGTTCGCGTAAATCCAAGACAACTAGAAGATGACCAGCAGGCCATTTTACAACTTGCTCCTCTTCCATGGGAAGCTGATGAAAGCGAAACCACAGAAGTTTTAATTGCGGATTACAACCGCTATCAGGGAACGCTGGTGCTACGATTAATGCGCGCCAAAATTGCCAAAAACGGAAGTTTGAAATCGCCAATTGAAGCAGTTGAGACTAATAGATTAATGGAACTGGCAACCAATGCGCAGGAATTTCAGTTCTTTCAGTCGTTGACACAAGCACATCAGTTTCATCATTTAAATGTAAACAGTTCCGAATTCGACAAAGCGCACGAGGTTTACAGAACCTTGCTGAAGAACCCAAAAAAATATCCGCTTTATTTATTCGAAGATGACGGCGGAAAGGTGACTCCTGGAAAATTAAAGGAATTGGCAATCAAATCAACAGCTGTTTATCCTCGAATTGAAGTCACAGAAAAAGGCGAATTCTTTGAAGTAAATTGCAAGTTTGAGTTCGACAACAGAAACCTGTCTTCCTCGTCCTTTAAGTTGATAGAAAATCAATTTGTGCGTTATGACAAGCAGTTCTATTTCTTCGATTCAAAGATGGCCATTCGCTTGCATCACTATTTCTCTACCAATAATCACAGACTGTTTATACATCAGGATCAATTCATGACTTACAAAGAGAAATTTCTAGATCCTTTAGAAAATCAGGTTCCTGTTCATTACAGTTTTATCAAGAAATACGACACTTCGACAAGCTCAGTGTCCTCCAAAAGCAGGCAACAGAAAACGGTGAACCAACTAGAAGAAGTAGAAAAGCACTTGTATTTGTCTGAATCCGATAATTACATTTTGCTTACGCCTGCAGTTCGTTATGGTGAAGCTGAAATTCCGCTACTTTCCAGACGAACCCTTTACGAAACACTTCCGGACGGTTCGCGGGAAGAACGACCAAGAAATCAATGGTTGGAGCGCGGTTTTGCAAAGTTGATGCAGGATTTGCATCCAGAATTTGACCCAAACAGCGGACGGGAATTCTTCTTTTTACATAGAAACGAATTTTTGGAAAGCGGTTGGTTTTTGAATGCCTTTGAGAAATTGCGTTCAGAGAATATTCAAATCTACGGATTTGCACAGCTTTCGAAGAACCGATATAATCCGAATAAAGCAGTTGTAAATACTACCCTGAAATCGGGAATAGATTGGTTTGACGTTCACACAAAAGTGAAATTTGGTGAACAGGAAGCACGATTGGAAGATTTGCAAAAAGCCATTTTGAAACGAAATTCCTTTGTTGAATTAGGAGATGGAACACATGGTGTTCTTCCTGAAGATTGGGTAAATCAGTTCGGACAATTCTTCCGTTCAGCAGAAATTGAAGATGATTTTCTTCGCGTTTCCAAAAGTCATTTTCAGTTGATCGATGATATTTTCAGAGATGAAGCTATTGACTTACAAGTTCGAAAAGAATTACATGAATTGACGGATAAACTTGCCAATTTCCAAAGCATTTCTCAAACGAAAGTTCCAAAGAAACTGAAGGCAACTTTACGCGATTACCAGAAAGAAGGACTGAACTGGTTGAACTTTTTAGATGAATTTGGTTTTGGTGGTTGTTTAGCAGATGATATGGGATTGGGAAAAACCGTCCAGATCATTGCGTACATACTTACGCAGCACGAAAAAGGAAGAAAAGAGCCGAACCTGATTGTGATGCCGACATCGCTTATCTTCAACTGGAAAAATGAGTTGAACAAGTTTGCACCTCATCTGAAAGTGTATGAATTGGCTGGAAATAAACGAAACACTTCGGAGTTGAAGTTCAACAATTACGATGTGATTCTAACCACTTACGGAACTTTACTTTCAGACGTGGAAATTCTTCGAAAGTTCCGTTTTAACCTGGTGGTACTTGATGAATCGCAGGCGATAAAAAATCCGAATTCAAAAAGATACAAAGCCGCACGTTTGCTGCAAGGTCGACAAAACCTCGTACTTACAGGAACGCCGATTGAGAACAACACCTTCGATCTGTTTGCACAGCTGTCATTTGCAATGCCTGGTTTATT
>CAMLET010000180.1 GCA_946479125.1 uncultured Flavobacteriales bacterium | reverse complement strand
CAACATGGCGGATACTCAACTTGCATTGTGGGACGTTGGCGATTGTTTGGATTTTATGACTTACATGATGCTTGCCGCTAATGACGACAAGATGAACTGTACAAGCGGTGGTTCTGAATTTGCTTCTGAAATTGGATTTTGCGGGTTATCTGGCGGAACAACTTACTATGTACAACTCGATGGTTATTTTGGTGATATTTCACAGTTCGAAATCACCGCTTCTGATCCCGGAATTTGTCCAAATTACTGCTACATTCAGTTTGTGCACAGCAGTGCGGACGAAATGGTTGAAACAGTTGATATCAGAATTGACGGAACTTTAGTTGCAGATGACCTGAACTATGGAGAAGCAACGCAGATGATCATGGTCAATAACATTCTAAATCCATACATCACAGTAAATCCATCTAATAGTACTGACGATTCGAACCCGTATTTTGATTTTTCGAATTCCCTAGGTCAGCAAGTACATTACGTAGTTCCAATTGTTGGAATTTATGATGTAGCAAACTACAACATTGACGAAACCGGAGCTTTTCTAAGCTTTACAGGAAGTGAAGTTACCACTGCGCCCAACAACCCCAATTTATCGCAGATCACTTTTCTTAATGCGGTGACAGACGTAGGCGGACTGCGCTTTTACTTTGATGGTGTTGATGCGTTTTCGGGCGGACTTTACTACGGAGAAATCAGACAGGATGAATACACGCTTCCCAACAACTTGCCTTTCGAAGTTTACGATTTGAACAATCCTTCGCATTACGGACGTTTCATGATTCCGTTTGATCAATACGTTGGTGAGAACATTACCATCATTACTTCAGGATTTACTGATCCGGGAATGAACAACAATGGGGCAGAATTAAGCATGTGTGTTGTTAAACAGGATGGAACTGTGGATTGCTTCGAAGACTTGTTATCTGTAAATAATTTCGATTTGAGTCTGGGAATTCAATTGGCTCCAAACCCTGCGAAAGAGGAAGTCAATATTCGAATTAATTCAAACGACAATCTTGCTGGACTTGAAGTGACGATAACAGAAATTACAGGACAAAAAGTAATTACAAAGCAACTTTCTGCAATGGAAATGGCTGACAAACAATTGAAATTAGATGTGAGCACATTGAGTTCAGGAACTTATTATGTGACACTGGTTGGACCAAATTACTCTTCCATTCCGGAAGCGTTGGTTGTAAACAAATAATACAAATTGAAAAAACAAAAGCCGTAGATGTTATGTCTACGGCTTTTTAATATCATTTTCAAACTTCTTTACTTCAACCAATGCAGGTTTCGCGAGTACATGAATACAAACAAACCGCTGATAAACATATTGAAGATTGTTCCAGCCACAGGAATTGCGTCCGGTGTAACGAAAATGTAAGGCAATGCGGTAATTACCAAAGAATAAATCACGTAGAAATGAAAACCTAGTTTATTGCGTTTCAACATCATTGCAGCACCAATTATTCCAAGTGCAACGAAAACAAATGCAATTACGTGATAAGGCAAATGGTTATTATTGATTTGAACCATTTGATCTGCAACCTGATCATAAACTTCGCCTCCAAAAGAAGAACCCATTTTTCGCATATCGTCCGCCATGTTAGAATAAGTTTTTACAATAACTTTCATCTGCTTTGGAGTTTGTTGTCCGGCCAAAAGCATGATGAGCTCCGTAATAAAAACGATACCCGCATAAACGAAAGTAAGAATACACAATACCTTTAAAAACACTGGCGGTTTGCTATTCGTGTTTTGTTCATGAGCTTCCTCACCGTAATTGGTTAGTTCCATTTGTATCCGTTTTTAACAAAGTGAGTACTTTTCTGAATGTTCGGGTGCATGTAAACGTCGTTTTCCACAAAGCTTACATTCTGACGGAAAACTGAAAGAATTTCTTCCCCAATTTTCGAGGTTTTTGCAGGACGTCTAAACTCTAAAGATTGTGCCGCATGAAGCAACTCAATTCCCTGAATGGTATAACAGTTATCGATAACACGGTATAATTTTGTTCCCGCATTTGAGCCCATGGAAACGTGATCTTCTTGTCCGTTACTAGAGTCAATCGTATCAACACTTGCAGGCGTACAATATTGTTTGTTCTGACTTACAATTGAAGCACACGTGTATTGTGTTATCATAAATCCTGAATTCAATCCTGGATTTGCAACCAAGAACGCAGGCAAACCTCTTGTTCCGGAAATACTTTTGTAAACTCTACGCTCAGAAATACTTCCCAATTCTGCCAAAGCAATGGCTAAGAAATCCATTATCAGAGCCAAAGGCTGTCCATGGAAATTACCCGCAGAAACCACTAAATCTTCATCAGGGAAAACAGTTGGATTATCTGTTACCGCATTTACTTCGCGTTCTACAATTGTTGCACAATGCTCGATCGTATCATATGAAGCGCCATGAACCTGAGGAATACAACGGAACGAATACGGATCCTGAACATGTGCTTTTTCACGTTTAATGATTTCACTCGATTCAAAGATCGCTCTGAACGTTTCTGCTGTTTTGATTTGTCCAACCTGATTGCGAATTTCATTCACCTCTTTACCAAAAGGCTCAGGTCTTCCATCATATCCATCTAAACTGATTGATGCGATTTCATTAAATTGTTTCCACAAACGACGTGCATTTGAGATTGCATAACTTGCATACGCCGACATGAATTGTGTTCCGTTTAACAAAGCCAAACCTTCTTTCGAACGCAGAACAATTGTCTCCAAACCAAAACGCTTGTTCATTTCTGCCGAAGTAATTTCAACTCCTTCTACTTTCACAGTTCCTTCACCCAAAAGCGGTAAACACAAATGTGCTAACGGAGCTAAATCTCCTGAAGCTCCTAAACTTCCCTGCTGAAAAACAATGGGAAGAATATCGTTATTGAACATAAAGATCAAACGCTCGACTGTTTCTACCTGAACGCCTGAAGCTCCGTGAGAAAGTCCAAGAACTTTAAGCAACAACATGCGTTTTACGATAACATCAGAAGCACGTTCACCTGCTCCACAAGCATGAGAAAGTACCAGGTTGCTTTGCAAAAGCGAAAGGTCATCTGATGAAATTGCAGTATCACACAAACTTCCGAAACCTGTGTTTACACCGTAGATCAGTTTATCAGAACGACCAACTTTACCATCTAAATATTCACGACAATCTGCAATTGATTTTCTAGCTTCGTCGCTAAGTGCAATTTTGGTATTTGAGTTCAAAATTTCGTCGATTTGCTCCAACGAAATCCAGCTATTGTTAATTATGTACATATCTATTTACTAAAGTAATTCACTAATTCAGCTGCCGTAATTGCAACTTGTTCTCCCGACTCCATGTTCTTCACCTGAATGGTTCCATTCGCCAATTCAGATTCTCCAATAATGGCAACGTGCTTCGCTTTTCTTGAATCGGCGTACTTGAATTGTTTCTGCATTTTGGCTGATGAAGGATAAACCTCGCAATCGATTCCGTGATTACGCAATTCCTTACATAACTTCATACAGTACTGTGCTTCTTTATCTCCAAAGTTGGCAAACAACACACTCAAACTGGCGTCAGTTTCTTCCGGATAAAGGTTCAATTCGTTCAGAACATCGTAAATTCTGTCGGCTCCAAAAGAAATTCCAACTCCCGACATTCCTGACAAACCGAATAAACCAGTTAGATCGTCGTAACGGCCGCCGCCACAAATAGAACCCATTTTCACATCGTGCACTTTCACTTCGAAAATAGCACCAGTGTAATAGTTCAATCCACGAGCGAGCGTCACATCAAATTCTACTTCGGCTCTTTCTAAACCAAGTGTTTTCGTGCTTTCCAGAACAAACTCCAATTCCTCAATTCCTTTCAATCCAATTTCTGAATTTGCGAGGAACGATTTCATTTGTGCTAAACGCTCATCGTTACTTCCAGAGATCTTGAACAAAGGAGAAATGATCTCTATTGCTTTTTCAGAAACGCCTTTTTCAAGAAGTTCTTTTACAACACCTTCCTCACCTATTTTATCCAATTTATCAATGGCAACTGTGATATCGATGATCTTGTCGCTTTCACCAGAAACTTCAGCAATACCTGAAAGAATTTTACGGTTGTTGATTTTGATAGTAAATCCCGGGATTTTCAGTTTTGTCAGTACCTGATCAAAAATCTGAACGAAATCGACTTCAAACAACAACGAATCAGAACCTACCACATCAGCATCGCACTGGAAAAATTCCTGGTAACGTCCATGCTGCGGGCGATCCGCACGCCAAACCGGTTGAATTTGGTAACGTTTGAACGGAAACGATAATTCGTTTTGGTGCTGAACTACGAAACGTGCAAAAGGAACCGTAAGGTCGTAACGAAGTGCTTTTTCAGAGATATGCTTGGTCAATTCACCTCCAGTACCACTTAAATACTTACCTAAAATAACCAATGTGGTTTCTTTGATTATTGCCCTCATTCTATGATCCTCAGTAGGTGGACAATCACTACATTCATCAAAAATTTTCTTCAATGTATCTTTGATAAATGGACTTCTCCTTATAACTCTTATTCTAGACTCAATTGATTCAGCTAACCTAGAAGAATAAAACGATGGCAACTCGTTTCCTTTGTTTTTTTCATTAAACAAATCTGTTAATCTGTTCATGAAAGATTCAGAAATCAGAGAGTTCATAATTTCATCAAAAGAAACAGAATCACTTTTCTTAACTTCTTCAAACAACGAATCGATTGCAGTTTCTAAAACTCCTTCAACATAAGCTGAGACCATGGAGTTATGATGAGTCAGATAATTTCCTGAATTCAAAATTCGGAAAATCAAACGATCACCTTCTTCACCATATTTCCCTAGCAACGTGCTGGAAAGTTCAAAAGAAGGTGTTTCAATTGGAGCAAAACCGTATGTTTTAAAAACCGATTTAACGGTATCAAAAATGTAAGTTCTACGAGCCACATCTTGAGGTAAAAAATCACGTGTTCCTTTCGGAATTGCAGGTTTTTGCGCCATTGAATTGAAAATTTACGGCAAAGATAGCCAAGACTTTTGGACTAAAGACTACAGACGAAGGACTTTTAACTCCCACAGAGGTGCCTGTCTGCCAATCCAGGCAGGCACAGAAGAACACAGAAGAAATAAAATCATTCGCTTTTCTTCTTTCCAGCTTTTCTCTTTCAGCTTTTCTTTAGATTAATGTCTTTTAATATAACCTTTCTTTCCTTTCGGAATATCGAAGATCCACGTATAATAACCAATGAAATGGGAATCGAAGAAACCTTTGGAAGTGTAAAGATCTTTTGGAATGAAAACACGTTTGGAATAAGGCAAATTCTTAGCTGCGTGCTGTGGTGCTACACCATCCTGTAAACAGGGCTGATCAGGATATTTACCATCCAGATTACTTCCGTATTGCCATATTTCGTTCCATTCTTTTATATCCACTTTTCCAGCCGAAGCATTTTCAGGAGCAATAATAATGAAGGTTCCGAAGTTGATCTTGCCTTTAAGAATTTCGATCATTCCTAAGGAATAAGCGTAGCCCATGGAATGCGCAACCAAATACAGCGTATCGTTTTCAGATGAGTTCGGAAGTTCATTCAAAACTGCCAGTAAGTTTCTCCCGGCAACTTTACCGTTCTCATAACGCTTTCTAAATCCGGATCTGTTTGAGCGGTAATTGATAATCTTCAGACTCTTTTTTCTATTCGATCCAAAGACTTTACTATTCACCGTACTTGTATAGAAGCAATGATGTGGTTTTCCTTTTTTACATCGCTTTGGAAACGAATTGGAGGCACTGCTAAAATTGAGTATACTTCTGTAATTGGAAGTGCTTACAGAGAAATGTCCGTCGGCGTAATACGTTTCTGTTGGACTAAACACATTCACAAAACGCTGATCAATATTGTTCCATGGCTGCCAGTATTGATAACGATCGAAATTATAGAGGCGATTGTATGAATTCGGGAATTCCAATCCATTTCTCTTAACGTCGTAAACATGTTGTTCAAAGCTTGAACCCAGGCTAGTTGGTCGATAACCGTTTACAAAAACCAAAATTCGCCGTGCCGGATCTTTCGCTTTTAAACTAGCAGTGATATTGATTCCAAGGAAGTTATAAACTTCTTCTTTGATCTGAGCTCCGTCATCATCAACGTAATTAATTACGAAGTAATGGTTTTTTGCTTTGATTGTCTTTGGAAGATGCATTGTTTTCAACTCGTCGGAAGCATCTGTACAACGCAGTTTTTCAATGTTCTTATCATCACCAACTGTTGCTTCAAAATAAAGAACCGAAGAACGTTGACGTAGTTCTATTTCATTATTGGCTTCCACCAAAATTTCTGACGACAGGGCCGCTTCTTCAATTTTACGGGGATGAATATTTGACTGCAATTTCATTTCCGCGGCTTTGATTGACATCCCGCTCAATTCTTCAATATTTCCTGAATTCACCTCATATAGCGAATAAGCCAGTGAAACCAACAGATACATGAGAATATTCAGTGTAACAATGGTCGAAAAAATGATTGGCAAGGTTGTAAAACGAAATAATTTTGGAAATCGCCATTTTGCCTTGATCCATCCACGGAATTTTCTTCCACCATAAATTCCGGTCCAGGTGATGAGAATTATTCCCAGCAAATGAAGCAGGTTAAAAGGATACGATTTGATCTCAAAGATCGTCCACATCCAAAAATAGATCGGAAGAGCGTCGTGTAGGGAAAGAGTGTAGATCTCGGTGGTC
>CAMLET010000179.1 GCA_946479125.1 uncultured Flavobacteriales bacterium | reverse complement strand
ACCAGGTTTGATCGACTCCAACGTAGAAACACATTCTTTACATTCGAAATCCCAAACATCAGTCACTTTTTCAACTTCGTTGCCAAGAATTCGTGCAGCTTTTTCGTAATCGTCAGATTTTGACTTTGGATTTGCGAGAACATCCAATTGCTTGTACATCTCCGGAATCCAGTAATCACGCATCCAAGCACTATAACTTTTCTGTTGATTCAGGACAAAGTACTTGCTTTCATGCTCATTATCTTTTGCCTGTGTTACAGCCAAAGCTTCGTAAGCCCAACGTGAAGCCATTGCATTTCCAATCCAGGGAACTTCATTTGTATTGGCAAAGATCGGATTCAGTTTATCGAACTTCACGATTACTCCTGAGAACAATAATTGAGGAATGATCAATAACGGAACCGTGATGTAAATTACTTTCGCTGAATTGAAACCAGAAGAAATATTCAGACCAAGGACATTCGCCATACAAGATGTGGAGAAAAGCACCAGCCAATATTCCAGCCACATTCCCTGAATTTCCAAAATCATGTTACCAACCAACACAAATGTTGCCGACTGAATAGCCGAGATGATAAACATGATCAGGATTTTTGACCACAAGTATGATCCTCTGGATAAATTAAGGAAACTTTCGCGTTTCAGAATTTTTTTATCCTTTATGATTTCTTCTGCCGCAACTGTTAAACCTAAGAACAAGGCAACAACAACTGAAATGAATAAATACTGCGGAATATTTTCGTTAGAGTAGAAGATGTACTCTTCAACACCTTTTTCTGTACGATTGAAGAATTTTACGAAGAAAGCCAGAATGACAGCCAAAGCAGGAGCTTCCAATAAATTGATCATCATGTACTGACGATTTGCCAATTTACTAAGCACATCTCGTAAGAAGAAAACTTTAAACTGTGCCAATTTACCAGCAATAGTCGAAGTTCCTTTTATAGGGTCATTGATTTCTTCAATTGTATTTGCACCTCTTTCTTTCGTGAAACGATCATTCCACTCTTTTGGAGAAACCTTTCTGTATTTGGTCTGATTTCCATATTCGTCTACAACCTTCGACTCAATAATGTTGAAGATCTGCTCCGGATTTACGTTACCACAAATAGGACATTCCCGCTCATTTGCATTAACGTGGTGAATATGTGTTTTGAAATATACAACAGCATCAATCGGGTTTCCGTCAAAAATTGGATAACCACCCTGATCCAAGATCAATAATTTGTCGAACATTTTGAAAATGTCTGACGATGGCTGGTGGATAACAACAAAGATCAATTTGCCTTTAAGAGCAAGCTCTTTGAGCATATCCATGATATTCTCAGAATCACGTGAAGACAAACCAGAAGTTGGCTCATCAACAAACATTACCGCCGGTTCACGAATGAGCTCCAATGCAATGTTCAAACGTTTTCTTTGTCCACCAGAAATGGTTTTTTCTAAAGGTGAACCTACTTTCAGGTGTTTTACCTCTGACAAACCGATATCAGAAAGTAGATCAATTACTTTCTTTTTAACTTGTGTTTCACTTAACTCACTGAAACAAAGTTTTGCATTAAAGTATAAATTCTGGAATACAGAAAGCTCCTCTATCAAAAGGTCGTCTTGCGAAACAAAACCAATTACACCTTCTAATTTCGATTTCTCCTTGTGAAGATCTACGCCGTTAATTTTAACGGATCCAACAGACGGAGAATAATTTCCATTTAGAACATTCAGGAAAGTCGATTTACCGGCTCCTGAACCTCCCATAACTCCAATCAATTTACCACTTTGCTCAGTGAAATTGATCTCATGTAAACCAATTTTCCCGCTTTTGAAGAAAAATTGCATGTTCTCGACCTTAAAGGTCAAAGGCTCCAGATTCAGGTCATGCAGGTATCTGGAAATTACATCAGAGTAATAAATAGGTGAACTTTTGGATGTACGAATAGTAGATCCCTGGTTCAAAATATGATTTCTTTCGTTTGAAACCGTTTGACCGTTCAAAGTGATCTCATCATTCCCAAAATACCTTAAGAAAATGATATTGATACTTTCCATTCGAACAATACGGATCAAACCGTCGATTCCTGGATGAACGTAAAGTTTCGCTTGATTCAGCGCCAGATCACGAGAAGAAATGTACATGAAACAATCGTCATCAAGTACGTTTGAAGCTGGTTCCTCAATAAAACTTTTGAGTTGCAGATATTCCTTCTCAGAAATATTAAATGATTCGGCTACTGTATGTACGAATTCTTGTTCCTGATCGTGTACTTGTTCATTTGCATGAATAAATTCAAAGATTCGAAGAAGTACGATCATCTTCTGACGCTGCGTAAGCTCTTCGTTGATCTGAGAACAAATACGCAGAACCTTTACAGAATTAACAGATGTACGTTTTCTTTCACCGTCTTTTTTTGCCGATCCGGCATGGTGAACAGAAAGGAATTCCTCAAAAAGAACAAGATACTTTTGAATGAGTGCTTCATTTAATTCTGAACGTAGAAATCCTTCAACGATTCTGCGTCCGTTTGAAGAAGCAACTGCTTCAGGTGATGAATCTATAACTTCGTCTACTTTAGCGATGATGGCAAATAATTGCATCAACGCACGTAGTATGCGCTCACTCATGTGTTAGTTCTCGGGGTAGTTTTATCGTTTAAAGCCAATCATCATAATTGCACATCCGGTAACTTTCTTGTCTAAGTCAAGCTCAGTTTCAATAGTTACAGGAATTGTGGTAGGAACCTTAAAGTCCCAGTATGATGAGTTTTTATATTTTCTGTTTGTAAAAAGAACATTTCCATCTGCATCTTTAACAGTAAAAATCACATAAGCATCATCTGTACCAGCAGTACAAGCAATTCTGTATGTTGTTCCGCCGTAAAAAGTGGTAGTAAACTCTGCTTTTTGACGATCTAATAATGCGGTGTAAACCTGACCATCTGATACAAAATCACCTTTTTTACCTTTTAAAATTTTCTCACATTCTTTAACCAATGCCTCACAAGTCGTTTGAGCATACGTTGCAGATGTCATTCCGATTACTGCAATGAACAGTATTAAAAACTTTTTCATGTTTGTCTAATTATTCAGTGATTTTATCTCTAATGCTTCCAATTTTCTGGTAGATGAAGTTTAAAGTATTCGTCTCCACTTCAACAGATGTTTTGTGACGAAGTACTGTTAACTTTTTCTTAGCATCCGTTTTCGGTTGAACGTACTCGTAATTCATTTCAACGTTGTCGAAATAACTTTTCAAGTCCTTCATATCAGAAACCAATTCATCAAATTTCCCACCCTTATTATAAGTGTTAAGGATATCGATAATTGAATTCAATGTCTCTTTTTGCTCACCAATACGTGATAAAATCTTCGAGTTGTTTGCTTCTTTATTGATTTCACAAGCCAAATACATTGACTCGATCCAACCTCCAACAAGAATTAATGCTGAAACAGGTTTTCTTTCATTCAATTTTAAGTAACTATCTGCCTTTTTAAAAGCATCAGAGACAATTACCATCATCGAATCTTTGTTTGTGCTGTTCTTTTCAAATCTTGACATAAAGTTTTTGTCGAATGCACTTTCCAAGCCTAAAGAAGCCGTTAATTTTTCTACAGTAGAAAGGTATTGTAGTGATAAACTGTTTTGTTTATAAATAGAGATATATCCCAGATCAGTTCCGTAAACACCTAAATTCAGGGCTTTTTGCATTTCAGAACTATAGCCTTCAAGATTTTCCAAAGGATTCAATAGATCTGCTTTAAACGGAGCTTTCACTTCTTCAAGTAACAAAGCTGTTTGCATTGGAGAAGGAATAGAGAAGATCTTTCCATCAAAACTCGTGTTCAACGCACTGTTCGGATCTCTGATTTCTTTGTCTATTTCTTTCTTCGCAGTATCATCGCCGGATCCACATCCAACAGTTAATCCTAACAATAAACCTGCTCCCAGGAAGATATGACTTGTTTTCATAGCAATTAAGTAATCGTTATTTATTACGAAAATAGTTAAAATTCGATAAGTATTCCTTTTCAGTCGTTAAATGTTCAATTACCAACTTCAAAAACTACTTTTCGACTTAAAAATCACAGGTGATTAAGTTCATTTTACTACTATCTTTGTCAAAAAAACAGCATGAATATTCGTCCAAGAAGAAATAGAAAAAGCAGTGCAATTCGCGCAATGGTTGAAGAAACTCAATTGGGACCTCAACATTTGATTTATCCGATTTTCTTGAAAGATGGAAAGAATATTAAAGAAGAAGTTTCTTCACTTCCGGGCAATTACCGATGGAGTTTGGATCAGCTGCTTCCTGAATTTGAAAAATGGATGAATCTTGGAATTCATACGTTCGATTTGTTTCCTGCTGTTGACGAGGCTTTGAAAGACCAAATCGGAAGTTATTCCTATGCTGATGAGAATTTCTATCTGCACGTGATTCGCACGCTGAAAGAGAAGTTTCCCGAAGCAGTTTTGATGTCGGATGTAGCATTGGATCCGTATTCTTCCGACGGACATGATGGATTGGTGATTGACGGTAAAATTGTGAATGATCCAACCTTAGAAATTCTTGGTAGAATGTCGGTTGCACAAGCTCAGGCTGGAATTGATATCATCGGACCATCAGATATGATGGACGGTAGAGTAGGTTTTATACGTGATGAATTGGATATGGCCGGATTTCAGGACGTTTCGATTATGTCATACACTGCGAAATATGCAAGTGCATTTTATGGACCTTTCCGCGATGCATTGAATTCTGCACCAAAATCGGGCGATAAAAAAACGTATCAAATGAATCCGGCAAATAAACGTGAAGCATTGATAGAAGCGGAATTAGATGTTGCTGAAGGAGCAGATTTCATTATGGTGAAGCCGGCACTTTGTTATTTAGATATCATTCATTTATTGAAAGAGAATTTTGCTACTCCAATTACAGCCTACAATGTTAGCGGAGAATGTGCAATGGTTTATGCAGCCGCAAAAAATGGCTGGATCGATTATGATAGAGCTGTAATGGAAATGTTGTTGAGCATCCGCAGAGCGGGAGCGGATGGGATTTTGACATATTTCGCTCCACATGCAGCACAATTGATGAAGAGCTAACGGTTTGAACGAACTTATTGACGATATCAATTTTGGAGAATTCCAAACGTTTCAGGTGTTTCAAAGTAAGGCCGATTTGTTAGATCTTGTAGAATTGTTGGAGAAACATGAAATTCAGTATGAAACAACAGATTATCGGTTGGATTTTATTTCAGCGGTGAATGCTGATCGGTTTAGTCACGAATTTGTACTCAAATTAAGAGAGGAAGATTTTGAACGAGTGAGCGGAATTATTTCAGATGAAGCTAACCTGGACCTACAACATCTTCCCAATGATTACTATTTATTAAGCTATTCAACCGAAGAGTTGATGGAGGTGTTGAGGAAGAAAGACGAATGGAATCCGTTTGATTATAACTTGGCAACGAAACTATTGTTGAAACATGGGATAGGAATTTCTGAAGAAGATTTGGAACGGTATCAGTTAGCTCGTATAGAACGTCTTTCTCAACCGCAAAAAGCATCTTCTATTCTCTTACTTTCGGGGTACGTTTTTGCCTTTGTCGGTGGATTCATAGGTTTGCTAACGTCAATTTATCTGATTACCTCAAAAAAAGTACTTCCGAATGGTGAAAAGGTATATACTTTTCAGGAAAGTGATAGAAAACATGGAAAAGTAATGCGTGTTATTTCCATTGTTTTTGCCGTGATTACGTTGTTGATACAAATTAAAGTATCGGCCTTCTTCTGGCTTGAACTTTAAGTTTCATGGAATTCTAAAAATTTCATTTTCTTCTCAAAATAACTCGAAACAGCTCTCCACTAAATTTTTGATATCCCAATAATCCTTTATCCTTACTCCAGTAAACGTATTGGACAAAATCGCTGAAATCTCCTTCTGGTTTTTGATCCATGTAATCTTTAAGATCGTAGTTGAACAAACGGTAGCATTTTTCAGTTGTTTTACCCGAGATTGACTTGAACGAATAATCTTCATTTATTACAACTCCTTGTGATGGACAACCTTCAACAATAAGTGACTTACCTTTTGTACGATAATTTGCGAAAAATGGGTCATTTTTGCCACGGTTAATAGGAATGTTAAACATCAGATTGATCTGTGAAGTATTCACATCGGGAGAAATAGTGAGTAAACAAGTGAATTCTTCAACAACATCTGTATGGACTTCAAGGTATTCGTATTCTTTTGATGACGATGACGGCCAATGACTGGGTTGAATTTTAAGCTGTGTATCAGTGATTTTAATGGTGTCAGAATGCTCCAGATCTGATTTTAAGACAATCATTTCTCCTTTTTGATAAGGGTTCCATAATTTTTCTTCATCACCCAGTTTTTCGGAGCAAGATGAAAGACCTATAAGTGATAAGAGAAAAAAAAACTGAAAATTGGTAATTCGTAACTGGTAATTCGTCATTTTTTGACACAATTAATCATCCATTTAACACCGAATTTATCTACGAACATTCCAAAGTAATCGCCCCAGGGAGCCTCACTCATTGGAACAGTTACGGTTCCACCAACTGAAAGTGCATTGAACAATTCATCTGCTCGTTCTCTACTGTCTGGATGAAATGACAATGAAAAATTGTTTCCGGCAGCATAAGGTCCACCGAAAAAATCAACATGATCATTTCCCATTAAAGAAATATTTTCCGGTGCTTCCAAAGCAATGTGCATTACTTTATTTCTGTCTGCTTCTGACATTTGATCAGAATTGGGA
>CAMLET010000178.1 GCA_946479125.1 uncultured Flavobacteriales bacterium | reverse complement strand
CTCCACCGGAAAGTGAATTGGCAGCTCTGTTTAAAGTCAAATAACCAAGTCCAACATCATTAAGGAAAGAGATACGCTGTGTAATTTCCGGAAGAATTCGTTTTACCACTTTTTCTTCGTGAGATTCCACTTTTAAGTTTTCAAAGAAAGTCAGTGCTTCTGTCAATGGCATCAATACCAGATCACGGATACATTTCTCGTCAATCTTCACGTAGTTAGCGTCTTCACGTAAACGTGTACCAGAACATTCAGGACATAAAGTTTTACCTCTGTATCTCGAAAGCATAACGCGGTATTGAATCTTGTAGCTCTGAGCTTCAATATCTTTAAAACATCCGTTGATTCCGGAAATATCTCTGTTTCCTTTCCACAGAAGGTCGTATTGTTCTTTAGTAAGATCGTCTACCGGTTTGTGAATTGGGAAATCGTATTTGCGTGCGTGTTTCACCAGATTTTGCAAATATTCGCCCATCACATCACCTTTCCACGGTGCAACTGCTCCTTCATAAACGGAAAGTGCAGGATTCGGAATGACCAATTTTGAATCGATTCCTATTACGGAACCATAACCTTCACACGTTTTACAAGCTCCAAATGGATTGTTAAAGGTGAATAGGTGCGTATTTGGTTCCTGAAATTCTATTCCGTCAAGTTCAAAACGGTTGGAGAATTCGTGCTTCTTTTGTGAATCAGCTTCAATTACAAAACAAGTATTACTTCCTTCGGCATATGCCAATTGAACAGAATCACCACAACGACTGATTGTTTCTTCGTCTGTAATTCCACCAGTTAAACGATCTACGACCAAAAAGACATCTTTTTCTTTTTCAATTTCATCTGCTTTCAGATCAGAAATAGAAACTACATTTCCATTGATCAATAAACGGCTATAACCTTGTTCCATAAGTAATTTCAAAGCTCTTTCAGCTCCGTACTTTGTATGTTGGTCATACGGCGCACAAATCAAAACACGAATGGAAGCATCGAGATTACAAACGAAATTTACGACGTCGGTAATACTGTCTTTTTTTACCTGATTTCCTGAAACAGGGGAGTAGGTCTTACCGATTCTGGCAAAAAGAACTTTCAGATAATCATAAATTTCAGTCGTTGTTCCAACCGTAGATCTTGGATTGGTGCTGATTACTTTTTGCTGGATAGCAATTGCGGGAGCTATACCTTTTATATAATCCGTTTCAGGTTTGTCTAATTTCCCCAAGAATTGTCGGGCGTAAGAAGATAAACTTTCAATATATCGGCGCTGACCTTCGGCATATAAAGTATCAAATGCGAGTGAACTTTTTCCGGAACCCGATAATCCTGTAATTACAGTGAACTTACCGTGCGGAATAGAAACGTCGAGGTTTTTCAGGTTATTGACCCTTGCGCCTTTAATTTGAATAAATTTTTCTGCCATAAGACAAAGTTCGTAAATATCTTGTCTTGTTGTAACCTGAAAACGAAGGAAGTTGAAGAAACTTTGAACAAGTCAAAAGGTAGGTTAAGGTTACGGGAATGTTAAGTTTTTTTATTAAAATTTTTGTTAATCCGAAAAATGGAACTATATTAGTCGTGTAAATCGTTATTGCCTATAAGAGAAATTCTACTTTAAACACATCCTTAAACAACTGGTTAAGACTATAAAAGTAGAATTATGGCTATTAAAAATCTGGACGATCACCAACTCGTACAACTTTATTTAGACGGAAATGAATATGCCTTTGAGGTGTTATTGTTGCGTCATAAAGACAGAATATACAGAACAATCTATAATAAGATTCGCGAGCGCGATTTAGCTGAAGATATCTTTCAAGAAGCTTTCGTGAAAATTATTCAAACCCTGAAACTAGGAAATTATAACGAAGAAGGTAAATTTTTGCCTTGGGCGTTGCGAATTGCTGGTAACCTGGTAATCGATCATTTTAGAAGAACAAGCAGAGTTCGTATGATTAACGAGCGCAGCTCTAAGTCAGAAGAATTCAACATTTTCTCTATTTTGAAGATCGAAGACGCAAATATTGAACAAAGCATCACAAAAACGGAGTTGGAAACGCAGATGATGAGCTTGGTTGAACATTTACCGGAATCTCAAAGAGATATTATCGAGAAACGTATTTTTCAGGACTTATCATTCAAAGAAATCGCAGATATGGAAGGGGTATCCATAAACACGGCTTTGGGTAGAATGCGTTATGCTTTGATCAACTTGAGAAAATTGATCGACAAACACAATTTGGTTACGGATATTTAAAATCATATTGCTTGAAAATAGTGTAGGGGCGAAAGATGTTTCGCCCCTACGTGTTTTCAATTACAATCTCCGTCAATATCACAACTATCACCTTCCGATAAATTCTTCAGTTTTGTTGGATTTGCTTGTTTCCACTCGTTTACAGCTTGGGTCAATGCTCCTGTGAACGATTCCGCAGGTTGTGCACCGGAAACAGCATACTTTCTGTCTAACACAAAGAACGGAACTCCACTAACTCCAATTGCTCTTGCTTCTTCAATATCCTTGTTCACTAGAAACTGAAACTCCTGATTCAACTGAGAATCATTTACTTCTTCTTCTGATAAACCGATTTGTTTTCCCAATTCAATCAAAGTTTCAACATCGGCAATGTTTTTACCTTCTGTGAAGTACGCTTTGAACAACAATTCTTCTGCTGCATCACCTAATCCTTTCGACTTAGCCAATTGAATGAAGCGATGTGCTTTGAATGCGTTTGCAACCACCGCAATATCGAAATTGTAGTTTAATCCGGCATTCTTCGCCATCTCTACTACACGCTCGTGCATTTGTTTAGATTGTTCAACTGACATTCCTTTTCTTTCAGCTAAGTATTCGTAGACATTCTTACCGTCTACTTTCTCTGGAATATCAGGATCAAGAAGGAAACTTTTCCATTCAATTTCAACAAGATTTTTATGTTCGAAACCTGCTAAAGCTTCCTCAAAATGTCGTTTTCCTATATAGCAGAACGGACACATTACATCGCTCCAAATTTCCACTTTCATTTTTGCTTCCATTCCTTTCAGGTTTAAAATGTTTAAAAAGCTCAAAAAGTTCAATTCGTTTAAACAATTTGAACTTTTTTGAACCTTTTGATCTCCGTTACAAAGTTAGTTCTTTCCGAACAGTTCTTTCATTGCTTCCTGAGCTCCTGCTGGTTTTCTTCCAAGTAGGTTTTCCAGATCGTTACTTACAAAATCGAAATCACCGTTTTTCATTGCAGTTGCAAATCCGATGGTCATTCCTATGATTTCCTGTGGTAAATTCATTCCTTTTAGAATTCCTTCAAACTGAACAGGATCAGCATTTGTGTATGAAACTGATTTTCCTGTCGCTTCACCAATTGCATTAGCCACTGTATTGAAATCGTAACTTTCATTGGAGTTGATTCTATACGTTTTGTTTTTGTGTTCGTCTGAACTAAGCACATTTGCCGCTGCTTCAGCCATTTCACTTCTTAGTGCAAATGGAATTTTACCATCTCCAGCAGGGAAGAAAATTCCTGTTTCTGCTATGTTTTCTCCCAAAAACATCGGAACTACTTCTGCATATAAATTGTGTTGTAGTAGCGTATAATCGATTCCTGAATTCTTGATGTATTCGTCGGTTTGGTAATGATCTGTCATGAAATCTTTCAGAACGGAATTTCCCACATCATTCATGCTTACTCCAGTATAAACGATGTCTGAAACATTTGCACTTTTCGCAGCATCAACCACGTTTTTGTGTTGCTGTAGTCGGTCATTGAAATCACTTGATGAAACCAACATCACTTTTGAAATACCATTCAACGCACTTTTCAACGCTTCTGTATTGTGGTAATCGGCAACACGAATTTGAACTCCCAGTGCTTTCAATTCTTTTGCTTTTTGTTCATCTCTTACAATCGCAACGATATTTGAAGGATTGATCTTTTTTGCTAAATGCGCAACTATTTGTGAACCCAATTGTCCAGTTGCTCCTGTTACTGCTATCATAATTATAAGTTTTAGAATTATTTTTTTGTTTCAGCAAAATTATTACCCAGGTAGTTTATTTTTGTAATGAATTTCCTTTTGGAAATTAGTTTCCTTTTGGAAAGTAACTAGTGTTTACTGGTAATTCAGACTAATTTTGATGATATGGAACAGAAATCAGCAATAAGAAAACCTCGTGGTTGTGAAGTCACACTGCTGGCAATCAAGGATACAATGGAGCTTTTATCCGGAAAATGGAAGATTCAAATTGTAGGGTCAATGATGATGAATGGTAAGATGCGTTTTATGGATCTACTGCGTGACGTTGACGGAATTGCCGCTAAGATGTTGTCGAAAGAACTGCAGGACTTGGAAGTTCATGAGTTGATTACACGGACCGTTAAGGATACCAAGCCGGTTACGGTTGAGTATGAGTTAACTGAACATGGAAAATCGTTAGAGAATTTGATCAATGAAGTTGCTAAGTGGGGGATTCATCATAGAAATAGGTTATTCAATACGAATTTGGAGCCTGTTGATATGAGAGTTAGGGAGATTCAAAAATAGGATTCCAATTTTAGGCTTGTCTAAAACACCATATAGTAATATCGTTTGAAATTAGCGAATGGAACTAATTTTTTGGTTTTGTGAAAAGTGGATTTTAATTAAAATGTGATTTTGAGATTCCAAGAAATCACCGTAGTAACTTTATCGTATGCTTCAAAGCTTTCTTCCCATCAACTTTATCATGACCAGGAACCACAATCTTTACCCTTCGATAGTGCTTTCGCAAATTCTTCGCCGCAATTGGCCACATTCCTAAATTGGCATCACTCAAATTTCCAAGATCAGTTGCTTCAACCGACTTTATAAAACAACCACCAGCCATCAATCGCTCTGAAGGAAAATAAACGATGATATTATCAGGTGTATGGCCAGCACCTGGAAAATAAGTTTCAAAAGTGACGCCACCAATGTGAAAAGTGGTATCGCCAATAAATGTATTTTGTGCCTGAGGTTTTCCGTTTTCCCGACACAGATTCTTGGTAGCGCGAGTGGAGTAGGTAGCAATTCCTTGTTTTGCATAAAACTCTAAACCACCCGATCTGTCTTCATGCCAATGAGTAGCAAGGACAAAAGCCACATCTTGATTCCATTTCATTTTAATAGAATCGAGTAAAGGTTGAAATTGCGTTGTGTCCCATGGAGAATCAATCATTATTGCTCCAGCTTTAGTCAAACGAATGACACCGTTTGCAGAAATTTTGTTTCCCTTGTACGTATTGTAGGTTGTATACATGTAAGTACTATCAGCCAATTTTTGGAATTCCAGTTGAGAAAATCCATACGGTGAAATAGTAAAGAGCACAAAAGAAAGAAAGCATTTCATCAGATAAAAATAGAGAAATAATGTTCTGCGTAAGAAGGTACCTTTTGTATTGGGATTTATAAATCCTTTTTTGGATGATATTTAGTGTTTAAAAATACTATTTAATATAAAAATGGTATTTTTATAAACTAAATATTCAATATGAATTATAGTTTGCTGAAAGATATTATTGATTTGTTTGAGAATTTCAATCGGGTTGGGAATACTAAATTCGAGAATAATCTTGATGGATTTCAGAAATGGGTTGTTTCGAAATATTCTGAAAAGCCCGCGTTTCTTGAGAATTTTGATTGGGAAGGAAAGTCAAACGGAAGATCTGCTGAAAGTGCTATTTCAACGAAATTGGTTCATTTAAATCGTTATGCAAAGAGTTATTCTAAAGCTGCCATTCATGACTCTGAATTCTCAACACAAGACGAATTTGTCTATTTGATTCAACTCAAGGCATTTGGTTCGTTAACCAAAATGGATTTGATCAAAAAAAATATTCAGGAAAAAGCTGTTGGTGTACAAATCATTAATCGTTTAATTAAACGAGGATGGGTAGAGCAGTCTGATTCAAATATAGATAAGCGAAGTAAGATCATCACCATTGCTCCATCTGGTTTGGCAGAATTGGAGGCTCATATGGATAATATCAGAGTAGCGACAACTATAGTTTGCGGAGATTTAAACGCTCATGAAAAATTTCAACTGCTTGAATTGCTTACAAGATTAGATCAGTTTCATCAAAATGTTTTTCAAACACCAGTATCGAATCGGGAATTACTTCAGTTTGTTAATGAAAATCACTTATTACAATGAGAAGGCGGATTGCAATTATTGGTTCAGGGTTTTCTGGAATGTCGGCCGCGGCTTACGCAGCTAAAGATGGACACATTGTTCATGTGTATGAAAAACATGCGATTCCAGGTGGCAGGGCTCGACAGTTTAAAACTGAAAATGGATTTACCTTCGATATGGGACCAAGCTGGTATTGGATGCCCGACGTAATTGATCGTTTTTTTGCGGATTTTGGGCGCAAAACTTCTGATTTCTATCAATTGGTTTCTTTGAATCCGCAATTTGAAATGGTATTTGGTGAAGAATCTGTGCAGGTCCCAGAAAGCATGGATGAAATGCGTTTGCTCTTTGAAAAACTAGAACCAGGTTCAGGTATGCAGTTGGATAAATTCATGAAGTCAGCTAAGCTAAAGTATGATATTAGCATGAACGACTTTGTAGATAAACCGTGTCATTCCTGGTTCGAATTCGTATCAGTTCGTGTACTCAAAAGCTCTTTGAATCTAAATTTGCTAAGGAACTTCAGAAAGTATGTAGCAAAGTACTTTAAAAATCCAAAAATCCGAACGTTGATGGAGTTTCCAGTGATTTTTCTGGGAGCGTCACCCAATGAAATTCCAGCTTTATATAGCCTGATGAATTATGGCGGATATGCTTTA
>CAMLET010000177.1 GCA_946479125.1 uncultured Flavobacteriales bacterium | reverse complement strand
TTGGGTCTGTATACGAATATTGTGTTCCAGCATTAAAACTTACATCAAATGCACCAGCAGTTGTTGGATAATTACCATTTGAACTAGCCCCCAAACGTACGAATCCGATACCGCCGCCGTACAAATTTCCCTGTGAATCTCCGGTAGCAGTCATTCCCCAGTTATCCATGGTAGAACCGCTGAAGGTAGAAAACACAATGTCTGGATCGATCACCAAAACTTCTGTATCATCATATCCCTCAGGAAACGAGAATCCTAACTGATTTCCTTCTAACTGAAATTTGACCTTTACTGGTGATTTTCTACCGTTGATTACATTCCATGCAACAGGTTGCTTTTCAATAATAACTCCAAATTGATTTGTTAAATGCAAATCGCCATCAACCAATTCAATTTTATCAAAACCTTCCAGTTTCGATGAGATCATTGCCGGATTTGATCCCGGATTAACAATGAATGAATATTTCAGGCTATTGGAAGTTCCTTCTACCTGGAAATCGATTCCCTGATAATAATTATTCAGAACAACACTTTGAACATCATGAATTTCAGATTTCCAGAACTGAGAATCGCTTCCGTAATAGTAATTTGAGTATTGAACACTTTTCTTTCCTTCTATCAAATCACCACTCCACGTACTATTCTCAAAATGAGAAAACATCACCTGACATTTTTGTTTCTCATCGGCATGTTTTTCACCATCATGACCATGAGAGATGTTATCCATTAAATAAGTGAATCCATTTTTATCAAGGAAGATATTTCCCTGACTCATATCCACTTTGTATAGGATTTCTTTATTCCATTGTCCACGGTTGGGATGTAGCCACACCTGAGCACTTAAGCCATAACAGCAAAGCACTGATAACATGAGAGTTATTGTGTAGCGAATGTTCATCAATCTAAATTACGAAATTTGACTATCTGTATAAACTTTTACCTAAAGCTTTATCCAAAAGCAGTGTTTATATTAATAAAACTTAAAACTGACGAAAAAGTTGCTCGTAGCAAGTCAAACTTGGCCATTTCTTTTCACCTGAATCGATTTAGAATACGTAATTTTGCAACTCAGTTAGTGAAGCTATGAGTGATGCCATAAAACATGAGTGCGGAATAGCACTAGTTAGATTAAAAAAACCACTTCAGTTCTATCTCGACAAGTATGGAACTGCATTCTATGGTATAAACAAGCTTCATCTCCTTATGGAGAAGCAGCAAAATCGAGGTCAGGATGGTGCCGGAGTAGCAAATATCAAGTTAGATATGCAGCCGGGTGAGCGCTATATCTCTAGATACAGAAGTATTGATTCCAAACCAATCCAGGACATTTTCAATCATATCACAGAACGTTTTAAGCAAATTGGCGAAGAAGCTCCTGAAAAACTGAAAGATGTTGAGTATCTGAAGAAACATGCTGGTTTCACTGGTGAATTGTTCTTAGGTCACTTACGTTACGGAACATTCGGAAGAAATTCAATTGAAAGTTGTCACCCATTCTTGCGCCAAAACAACTGGATTACAAGAAACCTTGTTGTAGCTGGAAACTTTAACCTGACGAACGTTGACGAACTTTTTGATGTTTTATTGGAAATTGGTCAGCACCCGAAAGAGAAATCAGATACGGTTACGGTTCTTGAAAAAATTGGTCACTTCTTAGACGTTGAAAACGACGATATGATTGCCAATTTCAACAAACTTGGTTACTCAACACAAGATATTTACAAGAGAATTTCCGATAATCTAGACATCGAGCGCATTCTAAAACGTGCTTCTGAAGTTTGGGATGGTGGTTATGCAATGGCTGGTTTATTTGGTCATGGCGATGCATTCGTTCTTCGCGATCCAAATGGAATTCGTCCAGCGTACTGGTACGAAGATGAAGAAGTTTGTGTAGTTGCATCAGAACGTCCGGTTATTCAAACAGCATTCAACTTAAAAGCTGAAGTTGTAAATGAATTGACGCCAGGACACGCTTTGATCATCAAGAAAAACGGTAAAGTTTCTGAAGTAGAGATCAATGCTCCACGAGAAGCGAAAAAATGTTCTTTTGAACGCATTTACTTCTCAAGAGGAAATGATAAAGACATTTACAAGGAACGTAAAAACTTAGGTCGATACGTCGTTCCAAGTGTTCTTAAAAAGATCAATCACGAAGTTGACAATTCTGTTTTCTCGTTCATTCCAAACACTGCTGAAAGCTCTTTCTACGGAATGATCAAAGGTTTGGAAGATTACATGAACGACAAGAAATTGGAAGCGTTGATGGCGATTGATGGAAAACCGACAGAAGAACAATTGAGAGACATCTTGTACAAACGTGCAAGAACAGAGAAAATCGCCATTAAAGATGCCAAAGCGAGAACTTTCATTACGCAAGATGATGCTCGTGACGACATGGTTGCTCAGGTTTATGATATTGCCTACGGAACTGTAAATGCTGGTGAAGATAACCTGGTTGTTATTGACGACAGTATTGTTCGTGGGACCACATTGAAACAAAGTATTCTTCGAATTCTGGATAGACTTTCACCCAAGCGCATCGTTATTGTTTCTTCTGCACCGCAAATTCGTTATCCGGATTGTTACGGTATCGACATGGCAATCATGGGCGACTTTATTGCCTTCACAGCTGCTATTGCGTTGTTGAAAGAAAGTGGGAGAGAATCCCTTATCAACGATATTTACAAAAGAGCGAAAGCACAGGAGGGGCTTCCGAAGGAGCAGATCATAAACGTTGTAAAAGAAATTTATGCTCCGTTTACTGACGAACAAATTTCTGATAAAATCGCTGAAATGCTGACTCCGGAAGGAATCAATGCAGAAGTTCATATCGTTTACCAAAGCGTTGAAAATCTTCATAAAGCTTGCCCTGACAACTTAGGAGACTGGTATTTTACAGGAGATTATCCAACACCAGGAGGAAATAAGGTTGTTAACCGTGCTTTTATTAACTTTATAGAAGGAAGAAACGAAAGAGCGTACTAAAGCACGTTTCGAGAGCCTCAACGTACTTTAGTGCTTACAGGCGTTCCATTCTTTGAACTAAAAGTAAGCTAATGAGACAACGGAAACCTGCAGTTCTATTTGTATATGTGCTTGGTCTTTATGTCCTCTTTCAATTTTCGTGGTGGGGTTTTCATATCATTGAGCTTACCAAATCAGTAAAAAGTACTGAACCCGTTATTGGAAAACGCATCATGATGATTGTGAGCGAAGGATTGGTTTTCATCACTTTGCTTATCATCGGTTTGCTTTACATTGTTCGCTCAATCAAGAAAGACATCAAACTGGCAATTCAGCAGAACAACTTCATGTTATCTGTCACTCATGAACTGAAAACACCCTTAGCTGCAAACAAACTTTATCTTCAAACTTTACTTAAACATAATCTGAGTGAAGAAAAAACGCAGGAACTGATTGGAAAATCGTTGAACGAAAATGGTCGCCTGGAAGCCTTGGTAAATCAAATCTTAACCGCTTCACAGCTGGATCAGGGCGCTCTAACTCCATCCAAGACCACAGTTAAACTGGAAAGCGAACTAGCACGCTTAATCAGCATTCAGGAAGAACGTCACGATTGTAAATTCACTTTGGAAAGTACTTTCGACGGCAATATTACAACAGACGTATTTATGCTCAGTACCATTTTGAGTAACCTAATGGAAAACGGCATTAAGTATGGAAATACAGAAAAGGGAATTCTTATACAGTTAAGTAAAACGGAAAATCGGGTGCAGATAGTTGTTCAGGATTTTGGTAAAGGGATAGATCCTACTGATGAACCTTTGCTTTTCAGAAAGTTCACACGTTTAGAGAACGAAGAAACACGAAGCACTAAAGGAACTGGTCTTGGTTTATATATTGCTTACGAAATGAGCAAAAAACTTGGCGGTCAATTATCTTACAAAGCACAGCGAAATGCAGGAGCTTGTTTTCAATTAGTATTACCTTATGAATAATCAGAAGTTTGGTCTAATTATATTGGACGGATGGGGAATTGGTGATCATTCCAGTTCAGATGCTATTTTCAACGCAAATACACCCGTAATGGATGGATTGCTGGCCAACTATACTAACTCCACACTTATCACTTGTGGTGAAGACGTTGGCTTACCTGAAGGGCAAATGGGAAATTCTGAAGTTGGGCATATGAACATTGGAGCCGGACGCGTTGTTTATCAGGAATTAACCAGAATCAATAAAAGCATTAGAGAAGGTGATTTTTTCCAGAATAAAGTTCTTATAGATGCCATTCAAAAAGCGAAAATTTCAGGTAAGAAATTACATTTATTCGGATTGGTTTCAGAAGGCGGAGTTCACAGTTCACAAACTCATTTACATGCTATTTTAGAATTGGCAAAGCAGAATGAACTTTCAGAAGTGTATGTTCATGCCTTTACAGATGGTAGAGACTGTGATCCGAAAAGCGGACTGGGATTTATTCAAAACCTGGAAAGCAAAATTGCTGAAACAACCGGTCATTTAGCAACTATCATTGGTCGATACTACGCAATGGACAGAGATACGCGCTGGGAACGCGTTCAGGAAGCTTATCACTTAATGGTGAATGGAATTGGAACACCTTTTACTTCGGCACAAGCAGCTATTGAAGAAAGCTACAAAAACGAAATCACAGACGAATTCCTCAAACCGTTGGTAAATGTAAATTGCAATGGTAAGATTGAAACCGGTGACACATTGATCTGTTTCAATTTTAGAACCGATCGTCCTAGAGAAATTGTAGAAACGCTAACTCAAAAGGCATTTCCCGAATACAACATGACTCCGTTGAATGTGAATTTGGTGACGATGACAAGTTACGATTCCCGTTTTAAGAAAGTGAAAGTAATGTTCGAGAAAGACAACTTGAATTATACTTTAGGTGAAGTAATTAGCAAAATGGACAGAACTCAAATCCGAATTGCTGAAACAGAGAAATATCCTCACGTCACTTTTTTCTTTAGCGGTGGACGTGAAACAGAATTCAAAGGTGAATCACGCTTATTAGTGAAATCACCAAAAGTAGCAACTTACGATTTACAGCCTGAAATGAGTGCGATTGAGGTAAAAGATCAGATTCTTGAAGCCATGCAAAAAAAGAAACCTGATTTTTTCTGTCTTAATTTCGCAAACCCGGATATGGTTGGTCATACTGGTGTTTACAGTGCAATTGTTAAAGCTGTAGAAACTGTTGACCGCTGTTTAGGAGAAATTGTACAGCAAGCACAAAAACTGAATTACGAATTACTGATCATTGCAGATCACGGAAACGCAGATCTGGCAGTTAATAAGGATGGAACTCCTAATACCGCTCACACGTTAAATCCAGTTCCAGTAGTTCTGATGACTTCGGATAAAGAAGTGAAACTACATGCTGGTATTTTAGCTGATGTCGCTCCTACTATTCTTTCCAGAATGGGAATTGCTGCACCACTTGAGATGACAGGAAAATCTTTGGCTTTTTATCAATAGTTTTTATTCCAGAATACAGATTTAAATCAAATAAAAAAGGGCGGTTTCAAATGAAACCGCCCTTTTTCTATTCTAAGAGATTCTATCTAAACAATTGAACAAATCCGTGACCAATTAATTCGTCACCGAGCATTCCAGTTACTGTATAAGTATAGAAATAAACACCTTCGTTAGCACCTTCTCCGTCCCAGAAAGCTGTTGCATCTGTTCCTTCATACATAGTGATTCCCCAACGGTCAACGATCTTAATTTCCACTTTTACAGCGTAAGTTGTTTTCAATTCAAATACATCGTTTGATCCATCACCATTCGGAGTAAATACGTTTGGTACTTCAACTGTTGGATCAGGGAAAACACATGAACCATCGTCAACTGTAGCCATTGGATTGTAGTTCAAAGCTTCAGGACTTGTACAACCACAAACTGCAATCGTTATTGCCTGATAAGCTGTATCGGCACATGGACCTCTACTTGAAATCAATCGAATAACTCCATTATCAGGGTAAACCTGGTTGATTGGGTTATTAAGATTTGTAGTATTCAATGTATTACCATTTCCAAAATCCCATGCGTAATTCACAGAGTTCTGGCTAGTGTTTGTAATCACAACCGACAAAGGAGTACAACCTGTTGTAGGTGTTGTTGTGAATGATGCAATCGGAGGTAACTCCACATCAACAAAAATTGAATCCATTACAGAACAAACGTTGTCTTCAATGGTGAAGATATACCAACCTGAAGGTAAATTCTGAAGAACAGAAGCATCAATCTGATAAGAACCACCTTGTCCAGGTCCTTCCCAGTGATATAATGGCTGACCCGTCATTCCAATACCAAGTCCCCAAACAATTCCTGTATTCTGACAAGAAGCAGTTGGAGTGGCATTCATTGTATCAATTGCCAATGTTTGATTCACAGTAACCGTAACTGTATCTGCTCCTGTATTTCCACAGGCATCAACAGCAAAAACATAATAGTCATAAGTTCCATTCGCCATTCCGGGAACATAAGCGGAGGTTCCGGTTTGTCCGGCATATGACCATGTTATCGTATATGGTGCAAATCCACCACTTGCTGTTGCTGTTACCAAAATAGAGTCATTCGGACAATACACCGTAGGATTCGATTCATTGATCGGTAAATCCGGACCATCAATGATCCAAAGCGTACCTGTAGAAATAATCGTATCACCACATTCGGTAACCGTTGTTGCAGTTAATGTAACAAACTCAGGAGTTTCATCAATACCGTCTAAAATCGGACTCAACGTAAGTACAATTGAATCTTCACCAGGTAAGAAAACTACTGGATTCGGTAAATTGTTATAAT
>CAMLET010000176.1 GCA_946479125.1 uncultured Flavobacteriales bacterium | reverse complement strand
TGAGATTAGCAGCTGGATTCCATACTACATTGGATCCGGAAACGATTAATCCGGGACTTCCATTTGACACTTGTTGAATAAGATTGTCTCCTGAATCGTATAAGTAGAATGACCCAGATCCTAAAGAAACACTTTCGCTGAAAGTCATTGTTAAATTCTGTGTTAGCGAAACACCAACTGAATTATCATTGGGATTTGTAGTGCTTAAAGTTGGAGCCGTTTGATCAACGACTACCCAATTACGAACAATTCCACTTGCTCTGTTTGTACTACCATGATATTGCAACTGGTTTGTTGCTGATGGGCCTTTTGCCCAAAATAAGTTCTGTGTAGTTGCTGAAAAAAGAAAAGTTGCATCATTCGCGTCACCCGTATTAAGCGCTCTACTCGCCACAATTGTTCTATTACTTCCGGCAACGTTGTTGGAGATTACTGTCCAGTCTTGTTGTGCATCTACAGTTGGTTCTGAACCTGTTCCAATCATTCGATGATCACGTACTTGTAAAGGTGCAGCTCCGGTTCCTAGTGTCGACCAAATTAAAGCATCGTTACCATTTGCCATTCCTGTTCCAAATCCAAATGCAATAAAGCGATCAGAAGGACCTTGAACTGTAACGGTTATTGTAGTGGTGGTCATTTGCGCACCAAAGAACATTCCACTTCCAGCCGTTAGCTCTGCGAAAGCAATTTCCTTCAACTGTGCTTGTGCGAAAGCTGGAAGAAGAACTATAAGTAAGGTGTAGAATATTCTCATGCTGTAGTATTTTATTATGTAAATGTAGATATATGGAATTGAAGATTCAATTTTTTTGTTGTGATATCAAATAATTTAACGAAGACGTTGTAAACTAGTGAAATGTGATTCGAATTTGTGAGAGTTCTGAATTTACATTATACTTGTTTCCACAAGGTTAACCGCAATGACTGAGAGATTATGTTTGGAGTGTGGAATAAAACTCAATGGAAGAAAGGACCAAAAGTTTTGCTCCGATTACTGTAGAAATACACACAACAATAAGCTGAACGAAGACGCCACTAAATTGATGCAGCGTGTCAATAGAATTTTACGGAAAAACAGACGGATTTTGGAAACCTTAAATCCTAAAGGGAAGAAAACGGTTGATGCAATTACTTTAGCTGAAGAAGGATTTAATTTCCACTATTTCACAAATATCTACACCACGCAAAAAGGAACGGTTTATTACTTCTGTTACGAGCAGGGATACGCGAAATTGGAAAACGATCAATACTTTTTAGTACAGAAGCAGGACTACGTCAAGTAATTGAAAATTCTAAAATTGATAATGTTAAAGCCCAAGACGTGTTAGAATAATTGAAAATGGATAATTCAAAATTGAAAATAAGATCACCGAGCGAAGTCGAAGTGCTTTTCAATTCTAAATTTTACATTTTCAATTAAAGATTCCATTTCTCTTTGAAGACTTCCATTTTTGGATGGTCTTTCAAGCTTGGAGCACCAATAAAAAGTACCTTTTTAGATTTAATACGCTCGAGGAAAAGAGATAAATGAGATAGGGCAACGTTCAAAGTTCCGCTTAAGTCGATTTTATGAGTTGCAATCTGATGCTTCTCGAAATGTTCTCTTACTTCACTGGTATGCTTATCCAAATTGTGGTTATCATGGAAAATAACCAAAGCATCAACGGGAATATCACCTTCTGCAAGTGCATCGATAAGTTCCACGTTAAATCCTTTCTCAAGAAGTGTAGTTTCAATGGTTGTAGTAAATGCGGATTTCTCTTCTAAGAAAATTGTCAATTTTTGCATGTTATCTACTTAAGTTCACGCTTTCTTGCAACTCGAAACAACATTATTCCTTAAACCGAAACAATGAAAGCGGGTGCAAAAGTAATACAAAGTTTACGAGTATAGTAGCAAAACAAACAAGAATATTAACAGAACACTAAAAATTTAGCGATATCCGAGTATATTCAGGAAGTCGTGCGCGGTTTGTTCCTGAGAAAAAATCTCTGTTTGAATCTTACCTTCGTCATCTCTTCTGATAAGAACATGTTTCGGTTCCGGGATCAAACAGTGTTTTAATCCACCAAATCCACCAATTGTTTCCTGATAAGCGCCCGTATTGAAGAATCCAATATAAAGCGGTTTGTTTTTATCAAACTTCGGAAGATAAATGGCATTGGAATGTTGTTCTGAATTGTAATAATCGTCAGAATCACAAGTCAAACCACCCAATAAAACCCTTTCGTAGTCATCGTTCCAGCGATTGATCGCCAACATGATGAAACGTTGATTAATGGCCCATGTATCGGGAAGATTGGTCATGAAAGAACTATCAATCATGTTCCACTTCTCTCTATCGTTCTGTTGTTTTTGGTGAAGAACATTAAAAATGGCTCCGCCGCTTTCTCCAACAGTAAACGATCCGAATTCGGTGAAAATATTTGGTTCAGGAATATCATTGTCGCTACAAACGCGTTTGATCTGCATTAAGATCTCACGAACCATGTAGGCGTAATCAAAATCAAACTGAAGCGATTTTTTGATTGGGAATCCACCACCAATATTCAAGGAATCAAGTGAAGGACAAACTTTCTTCAAATCTGAATAGATCTTCAAACATTTCGTCAATTCGTTCCAGTAATAGGATGTATCGTTAATTCCTGTATTGATAAAGAAGTGAAGCATTTTGATCTCCACACGCGGATTATCCTGAATAAATGCTTTGTAAAAAGGCACAATTTCGCGGTAACGAATTCCTAAGCGCGAGGTATAGAACTCAAATTTAGGCTCTTCTTCAGATGCAATTCGAATTCCGATTTTCACATTGTGGTCTCCGGTTAACGCCAATAAATCATGAATTTCACTTGTATTGTCTACAACCGGAATTACGTTTAATCTGTTGTCGTGAATCAGATCCGCAATGTTCTGTATGTATGCTTTTGGCTTAAATCCATTACAGATAACAAAACTTCCGTCTTTCAGTTTTCCGTGCTTTTGAAGATTCTTTACAATGTCAATATCGAAAGCCGATGAGGTTTCAATGTGAACATCGTTTTTAGACACTTCATCTAAAACAAAAGAGAAATGAGAACTTTTTGTACAGTAAGAATAATAATAGTTTCCACCATAACCCATGTTATTCATGGCTTCGCGGAACCAGCCTTTTGCACGTTGAATGTTATACGAAATCTGGGGTAAATAATTGAATTTTAATGGCGTACCATATTCTTCAATTAAATGCATCAAATCAATTCCGTGGAAAAGTAAACGATCTTCCCTTAGGTGAAATTCGTCCTGGGGAAAATCAAAGGTTTGATCAATCAGATCAATGTATTTCGTTCTCATCGGCTACCTGTTTGGCTTTTTCTCAAAAGACCACTCAAAAGTTAACGGTTCTTTACAAAATATACCCGCTCGTGACGGATAACCTGTGCGCAAAGTTAGGTAAAGATTGAACGTTACGTCATAAAAACCGTAAAAAATTAAGAGAGCGCAATAAGTACTCCGGTTTTAGGGTTCCGCTTACTGTTTTGGAATGCTGATAGCGAGTGTTGTTCCAAGCATTTGTTCGCCGCTGATTTTTTCATTGTGGCTTACCCGAATGCTTGAATTTCTTGATGTTAGAGCGTGAAAAAGCATCTTCATTAATTCACTTTCAGCCAAGGTTTTGTCTGTTTGCAGTCTGCCACTTCTATTGTCAGAAAAACGCGGAACATTGTCTTCAATCGTGCAAAGAATGATCTCTTCATTTTCCGAAAAAGACAATCTGATCAATTTTTGCCCCATTTTTCCATTAAATCCGAAAGAAAAGGCGTGGTAAACAAAAGGAATAATTGTCCAAACCGGAAGCTGCGTTTCATCACTCAGTTTCCAGTCAATTTCAAGCGTTGTATCGTTGCTTAATTGGGTGCTAAAGTTCTTTTGTAGTAGGGCCTGAAGATCATTCTTTCCGAAGTGTTTTTCCGAAACAGCTTGTAGCGGCAAGGAAATCGGTGACTGAATATTTTGAAGCGTTTTTAAAATCTCCAGTTGAAGATTCTGCACCTGATTACCGCCTGAAAGTTTCGTTTTTTCGCTCATTCGAACACGTTTCACGAAATAGGTTCCGGTAATGAAAATTGCAACAATGAGTAATAATATGAACCACCAGCGCAGATAGATAGGTTTGGAAATGTGAATTGGATACTTCAACACTCTTGACGTTCCTCTGGCGTCTTCTTGCTTTACAAGAAAAACATAATCTCCTGGAGGTAAGGCATTGTAAGTAATGGTGCTGGTTTGATTATCGGCGTGAATCCAAAACTCGTCGAAGCCCGATAATTGATAAGTAAAATCGATTCTTCTGTTTCTGAGGGTTGGCGCTGTTAAAACAAAACTTATCCTGTTTTCTTCATTTGTGAATTGGTGCTGCTTATTGACAGACTTGTTATTCACTTTTACATCTGAAAACTGGAGGTAGGAACTCGTAGGAATGTTTAATCTGTAATTCAGGTTTAAATGCTGAACTCCTCCAAAATGCGAAACCCATACTTCATTGTCATTTACGGTAAAATCATAAACGCGACGAGAACCAAAACTGTTACTGATATGGAGCGCATCAACAACAGATCCGCTGGTTGAGAATTTGTAAAAGCCAGAAGATGTAGAGGCCAGAATGTAATTTTCGTCAACAACAAATTTGTTTATTGATTCGAGGCTTCCATCTACCTTTGGTTGTGTTACGCCAACAATCTGAGTCCCTGAGAATTTCAGAATTCCGAAATTTTGTGTTGAAGCCCAAACTATTCCATCTTTCTCGAAGAAATCTGAAACATACAATTCCTGATTTTGATAGTTGAGTGGTTTCACTTTTCCAGCCTGTAGATACATTAATCCTTTTGCTGTAGATGCGTAAATGGCGTCGTTTTGTTTGTCGTAAGCCAAGGCGTAAATCCTGAAATTCAACTCCTTAATTTGACGTGAAACGAAGGTCTCTCCACCTTTCCATTCGGTATAGTATAAACCTTTATTGGTTGCAATATAAAACGAATTCTCACCAGTAAAAACCACATCTTTTAACGAGCCCGGCATGATGTTCGAGAGTTTACCACTCGTTCGATTTACAGCAACTACAGTTCCGTTTCCAACAATCAGGAACGGCAAGGGATCATTCCCATAAATTCCTTCGATTGGTGCTTTCACTTTTGGTGAAGCAAGAATAGATTTGAATGTTTTGTTTTTATGAGCGAAGATAGATCCCTGATCTGTTCCACAAACAAATCCAAGATTCTTGTCGTTGTAAAGCGTCAGAATTTCACCTTCCTCGAAGGCAGGAAGTACACCGGCCACTTTGAGATCAGGAACTACAATAATTCCATGGTCGAATGTAGACAACAGTACGTTTCCTTCTTTATCTTCAAAAACGTCAGAAACTAAATAGTTTTTAAAATAATGAGAGCGATTTTTAGTTTGGTTAGAATAGCAGTAAACTCCTTTTGAGTTACCTGAGAACCAAAGATGATTTGCAGCTGTATAGTATCTGAATTTTTCAGGCACGTTGGCTTCAATAGAAATACTTTTTCCAATTCCTTTCTTTGAATCGTATTTGTAAAGTTTATTTACCGTTGCGTCGAACAGGTATTGCTGCTTGTTCAATTCAATGAATTGCAATGGATTTTTCTCAGTTTTCTTTAAATCGATCTTACTCCACTTGAAATTTTTGAATTGAAGAATTTGTCCTTCGCTTGTAGTGAAGTGAATGCTTTTATCCTTAAAACTAGCCATAGAATTTATGGTGGTTTTCAGATTCTCTTTATGCAGAATTCGCTTTCCTTTGGGAGAAATGATTGAAATGAAATTGGCAGCAATGGCCAAATTATCGTTAGCAGTTATGGCTATAGTGATGTATGAACCTGCAATGGTTTCAGGAACTTCATAAAACAAGCGACACTGTCCATTCTTTATTTCGAAAATTTGATTGGAGAGATTACTACAGTAAATGGTTCCGTTACCGCTTTTAACAAATTGAAATAAAGCATTTGTTTTGGCGTTTTTGGCGTCCACTCGTTTGTATTTCTGATAGTCGTATTCGTATAAACCTTCATCTGTAGAAATCCAGAAGTGTTGCGAATTATCCTGAATTACATCATAGATCTTAACGCCTTTAAATTGATCTTCACCAAGAATATACGAAGCTGGTTCTTGCGCAAGAAGCGTTCCTGAAAACAATAACACAACCATCAACAAAATGCTGTGGAGGCTGTAATAGTATTGTTTCAAGTGTTTATGCAAGTGAGCAGGGTTTATTTAAATAATTCTAAAATCAATTCCGGCGGACGACCAATCGCTGCCTTTCCATTTGAAACAACAATAGGGCGTTCAATCAGTTCAGGATATTTTATCATCGACTTAATCCATTGTTGACGTGTTCTCTTTTTGCCTTCAAACTTCTCCTGAAAAATAGCTTCTTTTTTGCGAATAATATCTAATGGCTTTGCTTTTAGCAATTTTAGCAGGTTGTCAATTTCCTCATAAGTAAGTGGTTCTTTCATGTATTCACGGATAATAACATCTTCCTGAGATGCAATTTCCTCCAGAATACAAAGTCCCTCTCTGCTTTTGGAACACATGGTGTTATGATAAATGATAGTCTCCAAATGAATTGAAAATTGAAAATGTATAATTGAAAAGTTATCTTGGCTACGCTCGATAACCTGTGACATAAAGGTAACTGAGTCCGCCGCGGCGGAAAGTTAGCTACCGTATGTCATTAAGTATGATTTCAAAAACGGAGTCAATTCGCCATTCAATACTTTATCAGGATCGTTTACCGAATAGTCTGTTCTGTGATCTTTCACACGTCTATCGTCAAGTACATAACTTCTGA
>CAMLET010000175.1 GCA_946479125.1 uncultured Flavobacteriales bacterium | reverse complement strand
GGCAAAAACGATGGAGCATCCGGATTATGCGTTGTTGGCGTCTCGCATCGCTGTATCGAATCTTCATAAAGAGACGAAGAAGTCGTTCTCTGAAGTGATGGATGATTTGCATAATTATATCGATCCTAAAACTGGTCAAAACGCTTCGTTAATTGCTGACGACGTTTACCAGGTAATTCAGGAGAATAAAGAAGTATTAGATTCTTCTATTATTTACGACCGTGATTTTCGTTACGATTATTTCGGATTCAAAACATTGACAAGAAGTTACTTGTTACGTTTGAACGGAGAGATCGCTGAGCGTCCTCAACACATGTTGTTGCGTGTTGCTTTGGGAATCCACAAAGCTGATATTGCTCAGGCACTTAAAACATATAATTTAATGTCGGAAGGTTGGTTTACTCACGCAACTCCTACATTATTCAACGCTGGTACTCCAAAACCTCAAATGTCTTCTTGTTTCTTGTTGACAATGAAAGAAGATAGTATTGAAGGTATTTACGATACTTTGAAGTCTTGTGCTCAGATTTCTCAGTCAGCTGGAGGTATTGGTTTAGCTCTTCACGATATTCGCGCTACCGGTTCTTACATTAAAGGAACAAACGGTACGTCAAATGGAATTGTTCCAATGTTGCGTGTATTCAACGATACTGCACGTTACGTTGATCAGGGTGGAGGAAAACGTAAAGGTTCTTTCGCAATGTATATTGAGCCTTGGCATGCAGATGTATTCGATTTCCTTGACTTGAAGAAAAATACGGGTAAAGAAGAAATGCGTGCTCGCGATTTGTTCTATGCTCTTTGGATTCCGGATTTATTCATGCAGCGTGTTGAAGATAACGGAGATTGGACATTGATGTGTCCTCACGAATGTCCAGGTCTTTCTGACACTTTCGGTGCTGAATTCGAAGCATTGTATACAAAATACGAGAAAGAAGGAAAAGGTCGTAAGACAATCAAAGCGCAAGATTTGTGGTTCAAAGTATTGGAATCTCAAATTGAGACAGGAACTCCATACATGTTGTACAAAGATGCGGCTAACTCTAAGTCTAATCAACAAAACCTTGGAGTTATCAAGTCATCTAACTTGTGTACAGAAATTATTGAATACACTGCACCAGATGAGATCGCGGTTTGTAACCTGGCTTCATTGGCGCTTCCTAAATTCATTACTGAAGCAGGAACATTTGATCACAATAAATTGTTCGAGGTAACTTACCAGGCAACAATTAACTTGAATAGAATTATTGACGGAAACTACTATCCGGTAGAAGAAGCTCGTAACTCTAATATGCGTCACCGTCCAATTGGATTAGGTGTTCAAGGATTAGCTGATGCATTCATCATGTTAGGTTTCCCATTCGAATCTGAAGAGGCACGTGCATTGAACCGCGAAGTATTTGAAACGATTTACTACGCATCTATGACAGCTTCTAAGGACTTGGCGAAAGTGGAAGGACCTTACGAAACATACGCTGATTCTCCGGTATCAAAAGGAATTTTCCAATACGATATGTGGGGTGTAACTCCAACTTCTCGCTGGGAATGGGATGTGTTGAAAGAAGAAGTAAAAACGCATGGTGTACGTAACTCATTGTTAGTAGCTCCAATGCCAACAGCTTCTACAGCACAAATCCTTGGAAACAACGAATGTTTTGAACCATATACTTCAAACATCTACACACGTCGTGTACTTTCAGGTGAATTCATTATTGTGAATAAGCACTTGTTGAAAGACTTGGTGATAGAAGGTTTGTGGAGTAATGAAATGCGTCAGAAATTGATGCAGTCAAACGGATCTGTTCAAAACATCAACGAGATTCCTCAACGCATTAAAGATCTATACAAAACAGCTTGGGAAATTTCTCAAAAAGCAATTATCGAGCAAGCTGCTGATCGTGGAGCATACATTTGTCAATCACAATCATTGAACATTTTCATGGAAAATGCAAACTTTGGTAAGTTGACATCAATGCACTTCTACGGTTGGAAAAAAGGATTGAAAACAGGTATGTACTACCTAAGAACTAAAGCTGCAACTGATGCTATTAAGTTTACAGTTGACAAAGCAGTAGCTTCTGAACCAACAGCAGCTGAATTGGAAGAACAAGCAGCAGCATTAGCATGCTCTTTGGAAAATCCAGACAACTGTGAAATGTGCTCAGGATAGAAACTTTTAAGTTTCTATCAAATTCCGAAGGAATTTTACGCCTGAAGGGCGCTGAGCTAAATTCGCCGAAGGCAAATGTGCAAACAGAATTCTGTTAATTGACATTCGCCGAAGGCAAATGTGTTCTGGGTAGAAACTGAATGAATATTGAAAAACGATGTATGGGCGAATTGCAATTCGCCCATACGCGTATATACACATGATATTTCAAGATTTGTGATGTTAATAATTGTGCCGTTTTTATTTCGCATCACATTCAAATCCCCTCAAGGTCATCGAGTCCCGAAGTTTCGGGAAGATGCCAAGAGGGGATTTTTCTTTCTATAAACCAACGAAATCATATCTTTATCACCGTAAATGATGAAGTACAAAAACATATTCGGTTATCGTCTGATCTCACTCGTTTTCATTCTTGCTTATGTTTTCCACTTCTCAAGCGAAAAATCAAACTTCAATTACGCCATTACTTCTGATAGTGAAGCCTATTACGCTTATTTACCAGCCATTTATCTTTTTGGCGACAATACTTTTCAGACCAACGAAAAGGTAAAGCTTAAGAATACTGGACAAAAGGATTATTACGTGGTTACAACCGAAAATGGAAAGCACGTAAACAAGTTCTTTAGCGGTGTTTCGTTTGTTGCAACACCTGGATTTCTGGCAATTACAGGCGCATTGAAAATAACCGGACACCAAGCTGACGGTTATAGTGATGCCTACTTTATCGGAATGTTTTTTTATTCTATTTGTTTACTGCTCCTCGGATTGACCTTTTTTCAAAAGGCTGCCTCAACTCATTTTCAGCTGACCAACAAACAGAAATGGATCTTTCCTGTAATTCTCGTTGCAGCACCATGGCTTTTTACCGCGATTTACGGAATCTTATGGGCAAACAATTACCTTTTCGTTTGTTTCGCTCTTCTGTTTTGGCTGATTATCAAAATGATCTCAAATCCGGAAAAAGGGATTTATGTTTTGACCTTCTTTTTTGTGACCGGAATAGTGGCAATTACCCGACCAACGAGTTTGATGTTTTTGGTGATGATATTGTTTTTCTTTGATGATTTCAAGTCCTTTTTGAATCACCTGAAGCAATATGTGCTAAGGCCAAAAATCCTTGTTCCCGGAATGCTGTTGTTTCTGATTCCTGTAATGTATCAACTGGGAATTTGGAAATGGCAAACCGGTTTGTTCATTCTCTGGAGTTATTCCGGTGAAGGATTCAATTGGTTGAACCCACAGTTTTTCGAAGTGTTGTTCAGCTATAGAACAGGAATTTTATTTCATTCACCAATATTGATCTTCTGCCTTGGATATTACCGATTTACTTTTCGAAAGAACAGATTCAAAGCAACAATTTATTTGATCTATTTCTTTTTGCTTTGCTACGTTTCGGGTTCATGGTGGTGTCCCGATTTTGAAACCAGATTCGGTCTTCGCAATTTCAACGAACACTATGTCTTTTTACTTCTCCCGCTTTTCGATTTTGTAAAAGAAGCGAATAGGAAAAAATGGATGATTGTAGGATTAGTTGCAACAGTTCTACTTCCATTTATTCGATTCAATCAATACGTTTTTGGGTATAACCAGAACCAACGTTTTACACAAGAATCCTATTGGAAATCACTAGCATTTTGGAATCCGGACAACAAAGGAAGATGGGTGTTTTATCACTCTACCCAGCCATTTGGGAAACGTCTTTCTTCAGAGGTTTTGTTCGACGAAAAGTCAGTTTCTATTTCACCGGAAGTTGAATATTATCTTGGAAAGTCAATTCCTGTAAACCTGAAAGCGCACGAACGAATCTTCGTTAAAGTATCGTACGACAGGATTTTTAAAGGGGAAAATAATCGTCCGCCAGACTTTGTTATCGACATGTATAACAAGTCGGATAAAACAAAACGTGTTTACAATGCACTTCCCGGATTTGAAGATTCGCACATGGAAGTTGAACATGTGGAAATCATGAATGCCAGCTTCGATTATAGCAAGAGCATGGACGAAATAACCATATTCTTCTGGAACCTGAATCACGTGAAAGGTGAATTGAAAAACGTCAAGGTAATTGTTGAAAAATATGGACGATAGAAATTCTTTGAAATCTGTGAAAGTCAGTATTTCACAAGCGAATAATTTATTCAGGTAAAAAACGTTTGTACTTTAGCATGGTGCGAAGTTTAGTACTACTCATAGGTCTGCTTTTTTGTTTTTCTTCTTTACACGCCCAATTGGGTTCTGTGAGACAGAAAACTATTGCCGCATCCAAAAATGAAGTCGCGCTCGATTCGCTTTCTGTTTTACCCGGAACCGTACGCGTAATGTGTGGAAACAGCATTTTAGCTGAAACCGATTACGAACTCAACTATAATTCGGCAACAATAACGGTCTTTAAAACCTGTGGTGATTCGCTGAATATAACTTATCGTGTTCTTCCGTATAACCTTGCTCAACCCATATTTCATAGAGATACATCAGCCATATATTCGCAACAGAAGGGTGATAGAGAGAAGTATTTGATTTCACCGAGTTCTGAGAATGCTGATTTGTTCGGACAATCGGGTTTGAACAAGCAAGGAAGTATTTCCCGTGGCGTTTCTTTCGGAAACAGACAAAATTTATCAGTGAATTCAAGCCTAAATCTTCGCCTTTCTGGTTATATCGCACCAAATCTTCAAATTCTTGCTTCGGTAACAGATGATAATTTGCCCATTCAACCTGAAGGAAACACGAATAAACTACAGGAGTTTGACCAAATCTTCATTCAGATCTTCAATGATAAATTTAAGGTCACAGCTGGTGATTTCTTGATCTCGAAACCTGATGGATATTTTCTAACCTACAAGAAACGTGGACAAGGTTTGAGTGGCGAATACATTTGGAAGCAAACGAAAAATTCGACCATAAAAACGCAAGTCAGTGGTGCGCTTTCCAAAGGAAAATTCAACCGGCAAATCATTCAGGGAGTGGAAGGAAATCAAGGTCCGTATCGATTGAGAGGAAATGAGAATGAACCATTTATCGTGATTCTTTCCGGAACAGAACGCATTTATATCGATGGGAAACTGCTTACTCGCGGTCAAGAATTTGACTACGTTATTGACTACAATACTTCGGAATTGACTTTCACGGCTCGAAACTTTATCACAAAGGATTCCAGAATTGTTGCCGAGTTTCAATATTCCGATCAGAATTACGCACGTTCCTTATTCCAATTTTCGACTACTGCAACAAGTAGAAAATTGGATTGGTGGGTGAATGCCTATTCAGAGCAAGACGCGAAGAACCAACCTTTGCAACAAACGCTTAGTAATAATCAGAAATTGTTGCTTTCAAACATTGGCGACAGCTTACAATTGGCGCGTTCATTGGTGATCGACTCTGTTGGGTTTTCTGAGAATCTGATCATGTACAAACTCGTTGATTCTCTGGGTTACGATAGCGTTTTGGTGTTTTCTGTAGATGCAAATCTGGCACATTACAAGGTGAATTTTTCGTTGGTTGGAAGCGGACAAGGCGATTATGTACTGAGCGAATATTCGGCGCTTGGAAAAGTGTATAAATGGGTACAACCTGTTGGCGGAATCTCTCAAGGCGATTATGCTCCAGTGAGTATTCTCATCACTCCAAAACAACAACAATTATTTACAGCGGGTGCGAAATACAAGATCTCGCCAGGTTTTACAGTTATGGCCGAACTCGCCAAAAGTACGTATGACCTCAATACCTTTTCTTCGAAAGATGCATTCGACGATGATGGCTATGGATTGAAATCCAAAATTGAATACACCAAACGGTTGGGACATGATACTGTTCGCCCATGGTCGATGAATTTTAGTGGTGACGTAGAAATGCTGGATCCATTTTTCAAGCCCATTGAGCAGTATAGAGCCGTAGAATTCGACAGAGATTGGAATACAAGAAGTCAGGGTTATACCGGAAATCAGGTTTATACGAACATCGGTTCTTCCATTCAACATGATCAGTACGGACAAATTGGTTTGAACGGTCAGCACTTTGAAATTGGAAATGATTTTTCCGGACAAAGAGTACAGTTATTGGTGAATTGGTCGCAAAAAGGCTGGCGAATTACTGGTGACGGAAGTGTTTTGGGTTCTAACTCGGTTTCGAAGAATGAGTTTACACGTCACCGGTTAGATGTTTCGAAGAGTATTAAAAGCTTTAAGTTTGGAGTAAAAACCGATCAGGAATTGAATAAGTTTCGGGAGAATGGAATTCTTCAAACACGCTCTTATTCCTTTTTTGATGTGCAGGGTTATGCCGGAATTGGAGATACAGTTCGTGGTGAATTCAAATTGACTTACAGAGAACGAACCGACGGAAGATCAGATAGTACGAGTTTGAAAAATGCGGCTTTGGCCAGAACCGCCGGTGTAGAATGGAATAAGCGTTCAACTGCCGGAATTGGGTGGAAAAATCAGCGATTTGTAGTGATTGGAAGCATTCGAAATTTAGAAATCAAGGATACAAATCTAATTACTCAAACTCCTGATCAAACTACGAATGGGAGAATAGATCACGAAATAAAATTGGCGAAAGGTGCATTTCAGTTAACCACGTTTTACGAGGTTGGAGCAGGGTTGGAGCAGAAAAAGGAATTCATTTATATAAAGGTGAATGACGGACAAGGTGTTTACGCATGGAACGATTACAACGCCGATGGAGTAAAGGATTTGAACGAATTTGAAATTGCTGCTTATGCTGATCAGG
>CAMLET010000174.1 GCA_946479125.1 uncultured Flavobacteriales bacterium | reverse complement strand
TTCAGTTTTTTTTCTTTGATAAGAGGCAATATCAAGTAAGAAATCAATGCTTTCTTCTATTTTATTCCCTATTACCACAATGTTAGCTCCTGCATTTGTCAGTTCCTGAATTTTCTCGATAGATCTAATACCGCCTCCAACAATGATCGGAGCATTGATTTTTTCGTTGATGGATGCAATCATTTGAGCTGGAACTGTGTGTTTCGCACCGCTTCCGGCATCAAGATAAACCAGTTTGTGGCCAATTAATTGTCCTGCTTTTGCAGTGTTTAAAGCAATATTTACCTGATCGCGTGGAATAGGAGTTGTTTGGCTAACGTAGCCTACACTGCTCAATGTTCCTCCATCTACCAGGAGATAACTGGTTGACAGAATTTCAAAATTCAAATCAAATATTTCTTCTGCCGCAGCAATTTGGTGACTGATCAAATAATCAGGATTACGTCCTGAAATTAAATTCAGAAATAGAAGTCCGTCAGCTTCCTTGCTAATTTGATGGCTTGCACCAGGGAAAATAATAACAGGAATAGTTGAATTAGACTTTAGGTAATTTACCACAACTTCAATTGCAGCGCGGGAAACGGTACTTCCACCAACAAAAAAGAAATCAATTTTTCCAATTACGGCTTTTTCTACCAGTGAATTCAGAAGTTGAACTGAATTGGTTTTTTCAGGATCTATGAGCAGTGCAATTTGACCTTTTCTTTGTGCTATCTTATTGATTAGTTGCATGCAGCGGAGTAAATGAGTGATTGCAAGTTAGCAATAATTCTTCTATTTTGACAAAGGACAAATCAACAGTTATTTGACCATTTGACATTAATACTGAGCCCTTAAATTCATTACCTTCCTTGAAAACTTTAATATCGGTTTTAAAGATTAAACCGTTTCTGTCTGAAAGTTTATAGAGTGTTTCTTTGAAACTCCATAGAAGGGTCATGTCTGATTCAGACTGTGTGTCAAAAATTTTTGATTCCTCTTCAGAGCAGAACTTTGGGGCAAGTTTTACACTTTTTGGTCCAATTAGCTCTAAGTCAATTGCTACCGGAAAAGATTTGCTGAGAGATATAGCGGTTAGATGGTAAGAGTGTGTTATGCTTAGTAGGGTAGGGATGTTGTTCAGGCTAATGAATGGACTTCCGTGTTCGAGATAACTAATTTCAACATTTCCATAAAGTTGGTGCTTTAAAAAACGAGATGCAGCAAATTCTAATTTTTTGTTCGAATGATTGATGGAATCATAGCGTTTCATTTCATGGAATGTAAGTGTTTTCAGGTATTCCGGAAGGTTTTCCAGTTGAATTACCATTAAATCAATAATAACGTCATTTAAATTAATAGTAAACTGCTTTTCCATTGGTCCAAAATTAAAACAGAAGTTACTAACAACGATTTATTTAAGTGCTTTTTTATTAAAACATCAATAAAATCAAGGGTTTGCAGTGTGGAGGTTTTAAGTGAAAATGTTAACAGAATGCTAACGTTGGAAAAGGCAAGTTTTTTTTAAGAACAATTAACAAATTGATTTTTTCTATATTTGGAGGCTTTGTTACACTAAATTTTGATGTATAATTAAACTGTACTTATGTTGCGTAAACTTAACTTGTTGCTTGCAGGTATCTTGTTTACAATGGCTTACAGTTATGGTCAAACCGGTCTCGGAACCATACGTGGGAGTATTGTAGATAAGGAATCTAAGGAGCCAATTCCGTTCACTACGGTGGCTGTAAAGCAAAGTGGACAACTACGTGGAAATGCCACAACGGATTTCGACGGAAAGTTCCAAATTAACTCACTACAACCAGGTGAATATGAGGTCGAGTTTAGTAATCCTGGAGAGGGTTACCAAACACGCGCTATTTCTGGCGTTTTAGTGAAGTCTGATAGAATTACCTTCTTGGACAATGAAGAACTAGGCCTTCCTGAATCAGGAAACCTAATTGAGGTAGTAATTACTGCTTACAAGGTTCCTTTGATTGAAAAAGATGGTGGGCCGTCTGGTGCGACGATTACTCGCGAGGATATTGCTCGTCTTCCTTCACGTAGTGCTGCTGGTGTAGCATCTACAGTTGGTGGTGTTGCCACTGATGAAGGTTCGGGTTCAATCTCCGTTCGTGGATCACGTTCAGAAGGAACTTATTTCTACATCGATGGTGTGAAAGTTCGTGGTTCAGCGAACTTGCCTAAAGGTGCTTTAGAAGAGGTGTCGGTTATTACAGGTGGACTTCCTGCAAGTTACGGTGACGTAACCGGAGGTATTATCTCTGTTACAACTCGTGGACCTTCTGCTAAGTACTTTGGTTCAATTGAGGGAGTAACTTCTGGTTTCTATTTCAAAGGAGCTGATCCAAACGGATACGATGGAAACGTTGTAGGTTTGGATAAATTTGGTTACAACCTTATTGAAGGATTGTTGTCAGGACCACTTTTGATGAAGAAAGATTCAACTGGAAAGAAAACAAAACCAATTTTAGGTTTCTTACTTTCTTTGAACTACACAAGCGAATTAGATAACCGCCCTCTTAATGGCGGTTCGTACCGTGTTAAGAAAGAAGTACGTGATGAATTGTTAGCGAATCCTATTCGTCCTAGTACGACAGGAACGTCAACTTACCACAATGCTTATTTCTTAAGAGCTGAGGATTTTGAAAAAACTCCTTGGAGAATGAATGCTGCAACACGCACGTTGACTGCTTCAGGTAAAATTGATGTAAATACTGGGCCATCAGTGAACTTAACGTTTGGTGGATCATTGAACTTTAATGGTGGAAGTAACTACGATTACAACAATTCATTGTTGAACTTCACAAACTACGGAGTTTACAAGCAATTGGATTACCGTGTTTACGGACGTTTCACTCAACGTTTCACTAACAAAGAAGAGGGAAGCAGTTCTAAAATTAAGTCTGCATTCTACTCATTAATGGTAGATTACTCTAACTCTCAATCTGAGTCTTACGACAAAAACCACAAATGGAACTTGTTCAATTATGGTTACGTTGGTTCATTCGATAGAACTTTCGTTCCAACTTACGAGTTCGTAGATGGAAACCGTGTTCACAATGGTTTTGCTGAAACAAGCGTTAGATTTACTCCATCTGAAGTAAATTCAGCTTTAGCGGCTATTACAACTCAATATTTTGATATTTACGCTAACGATCCTGATGGTCACACAAGCACATTGTTGGAGATTTCACAAGGTCGTGGTTTGAGAAATGGTGACGTTCCTTCTGATGTTTACGGTATTTGGTACAACGTTGGTACTCCTAATAACGGTTTTGCTAAAAGTGAAACAAACCAAATCCGTGCTACGGGTTCTGGATCTGTTAATATCGGAGACCACACAGTTTCTTTAGGATTTGAATATGAGCAACGTTTCGATAGAGGTTGGTCAAGCGGAAATGCAGGACCAATTGAAATGTGGACTGTTGCCCGTCAGTTGGCTAACCAGCACATTACAGAGCTGGATTTCAGCAAAACTACAGTTGTTGATTATGGATTCTACCAGGAGATCACTTATGATCGTTTGAATGCAGGTTATGCCTACACTTCAGGTACGGGTAATTACGGTGGTCAGCAAAACAATGACAACCAATCGTTCTTTGATTACAACTTACGTCAAAAGTTAGGATTCAATCCTGCTGGAACAGATTACTTGATCATTGACAAGTATGATCCTTCTATGTACAGTTTGGATATGTTTTCTCCAGATGAATTGTTTAATCAAGGTAATAACTTCGTTTCTTACTATGGTTATGATCACGCAGGTAATAAAGTTCGTGGAAACACAGATATCCGTTCTTACTTTAATGATTTTGACAAAAATGGGAATTACAAGCGCTTTATCGGATCATACCAGCCAACTTACATTGCTGGTTATTTGATGGATAAGTTTGCTTTCCGTGACATCGTATTCAACGTTGGTGTACGTGTTGACGTATTTGACGCTAACCAACCTGTATTGAAAGACAAATACTTGGTTTACACAGCTAATACAGTTGCTGAAGCTAAAGCTAAAATGGAAGCGGATCCAGGAACTTACCCTTGGGTAAACATTCCTGCATCAATGGGTGATGATTACGTAGTTTATGTAAACGATGTAAACAACCCAACTGCTATCAACGGTTACCGTAATGGTGATACTTGGTACAATGCTGAAGGTATCGCAATCGAAGATCCAAAAACAATTCGTGGTGCTGCAGGTATCGCACCTTGGTTAAAAGATCCGGGAGCAGCGATTAACTCAAAAGTTAGCGCAGATGCATTTGAAGATTACAAACCTCAGATCAATGTAATGCCTCGTGTGGCGTTCTCATTCCCAATTTCTGATGAAGCGTCTTTCTTTGCACATTACGATATCTTGACAAAACGTCCAACTACTGGAGCTCGTTTCAATCCAATTGATTACCAATTTATTGAATCAAGATCAAATACAATTCAAAACCCGAATTTGAAGCCGGAGCAAACAATTTCTTACGAGATTGGATTCCAACAGGTATTAACACCATCTTCATCTTTGAAAATTTCAGCGTTCTACAACGAACAAAGAAACATGGTTCAGTTGATGAACGTATTTGAAGCATATCCAAACACATACCGTACTTTCGGTAACCGTGACTTTGGTACTGTTAAAGGTTTGACTGTTTCTTATGATTTACGTAGAACTGGAAACTTGAGAATGACTGCAGCTTACACATTGCAGTTTGCAGACGGAACTGGTTCTGATGCAACTTCTGCTGCATCATTGTTAACTGGTCTTCAGTCAGCAGGTATTCCAAACTTGAGAAACGTATTCCCTTATTCTTATAACAACCGTCATGCATTCGCAATTTCTGCGGATTACCGTTACGGTGAGGGAACTGATTACAACGGACCAATGATTGGTGACTTTAAAGTATTAGAGAATACAGGTATTAATATTCAATCGAATATTTACTCCGGATCTTCATACTCTGGTCAAAATGGAATCACTGGTGATGCATTGTTAAGTCCAAATGCTGCAGGTATTTCTGGAACGTTGAATGGTTCTAATTTGCCTTGGCAATATCGTTTAGATGTTCAGATGGATAGAACAATTCCATTGACATTTGGAGAAGGTGACAAGAAAAAAGCAACATTCTTGAATGTTTACTTAAGAGTTACCAACCTTTTCAACGCAATGAACGTTCTTGGTGTATACCGAGCAACTGGTAACTGGAATGACGATGGTTATTTGGCTGCTGCACAATACCAAGCATCAATTCAAAATCAATTGGATGAGCAATCATTCAGAGATTACTACATGATGAAAGTGCAGAATCCATTCAACATTAGTGTTCCACGCACCATTCGCTTAGGAGTTAAGTTTGATTTCTAAGTAAAAAAATGAAGAGAATATGAAACGAACAATTAAATATTTATCATTAATCGTTGGATTGACAGTAGCAGGTAATGCTTCTGCTTTCAACCACGATTTCGGTAAGGCAAAGAGTGGTGAAAAACCAAACAAGCCAACACCTACTGCAAAAGGTGCGCTTTGTTCTCCTGCTACTTACCGTAAAACAATGGCGTTTAACGACGTTAGTTGTCAGCTTGAAACAGGAGGTTTACTTTTCCTGGATCGTGCAAATAACCTGGCAACGTATAAAGTACCGAAAACAGGAAATGTAACTGCAATTTACGCAGGAGCACTTTGGATGGGAGGTACTGATATCAATGGTCAGTTGAAATTGGCTGCGGTTAAATTCCGTAACGATGGAAATGACTTTTGGCCTGGACCACTTTCTACAATTGAAGGTACAGGTAACTTTGATCCACACGAAGTACAATTAGATAGTGCTCGTCGTGATTATGGTGATGCAAACATTGATGCAGATCAGTGTTTACTTTACGATAACATCTTCACGGTTACAAAAGCGGGAGTTATCTCTTTCGTATCTTGGAAAAACTGTCCAAGTGGTGAAACATGTACGCAGCCAACAAATGAGGTATTAGCTCAAATTTATGCTTGGCCGGGTAATGGTGATCCAACACGTGGACAAGATCCTTTCTTAGCTCCTTTTAAGGATGTTGATGAGAATGATGTTTATGATCCGGAAGAAGGTGATTACCCTTGGTATGATGATATCTTAGGAGTTGATGACATCGAATGTGGATCTGACCGTCGTGTAAGTTTATTTGGTGACCAAACCAACTGGTGGGTTTTCAACGATAAAGGAAATATCCACACTGAATCAGGTGGTGATCCAATCGGAATGGAGATCAGAGCTCAGGCTTTTGCTTTTGCTACAGATGATGAGATCAACAAAATGACGTTCTTCAACTACGAGTTAATCAACCGTGGTACTCAAACACTTTACAATACGTACTTCTCTCAGTACGTTGATATCGATTTAGGAAACTACAACGATGACTATGCTGGTTGTGACGTTACACGTGGTTTAGGGTATATGTACAATGGTGACCTTGATGATGAGGCAAATGCTGGTCGTCCTGGTTACGGTTCAAATCCTCCTGCTCTTGGTATCGACTTCTTTGAAGGGCCTTATCAGGATGCTGACGGACAAGATAACCCAGGTCCTGTATTCGATGAGAATACACAACAATATGTAATCCCAAGTGTTGCTGCTGCAATTGCTGGTGGAGGTATTGTTTACAAAGGATTAGGAATTGGATACGGTGATGGAATTATAGATAATGAGCGTTACGGTATGCGTAACTTCTCAATCTATACAGGTACAGGTGGTGGACCAGGTCAAACTGACCCGGGTGCAGCTGTACAGTACTACAATTACATGCAAGGTTTATGGCAGTTTGGTGATCAAATGGTTTATGGTGGAACAGGATTCCCTGGTGGAACTGGTTCAACAAGCATTCCAACAAACTACATGTTCCCGGCTGATTCAGATACATTAGATTGGTTTTCTTTCCGGAACCTTTATCGACTT
>CAMLET010000173.1 GCA_946479125.1 uncultured Flavobacteriales bacterium | reverse complement strand
GATTCCGCCCTGATCTAAACGAACAGGAGAAATATCTGCATATGTTTCATCTCTTGATAAAAGAACATTAACTGCTTTTTGCCCAGTTCCAACTTCTTCCACCAAATTTGGCAAGTCGCGGTAAGCATCTGGTCCGGCAACCAAGTCAACCAATTTTTCTTCTTCCAACAAGTTTTGTTTCAAACGTTCAGCCATACAGCCTAAGATTCCAACCACCAAATTCGGTTGTTCTTCTTTACGTTTTTTAAACTCCGTCAAACGGTTGCGAACCCTTGTTTCCGCATTTTCACGAATAGAGCAGGTATTGATAAGAACCACATCTGCCTCATCAATATTTCTTGTTGTACTATACCCTTCATTTGCCATGATGGAAGCAACAACTTCGCTATCAGAAAAGTTCATTTGACAACCGTAGCTTTCCACATACAGCTTTTTGCCGCCTGTTTCACCTTCTACCATTGTTGCAGTTCCTTGCGCTGCTTCGTCAATTACTTTGTTTGTTCCGTGATCGAAAGACATCTGTTCTTTTACTATTTTAAGACCGCGAATTTAGTGTTAATAAAAATGATGTCAAAATGTCAGTTGTTAAGAAATGTGTGACATTCACCTATTTTTCATTTCTTTCAATTACATTGAATAATAAATAGAGTAAGGTACAATTTGCATTTTGCTTTTAAATCAATTTATATTTGCACCGCTTCCAAACGTTAGGAAGACATTCAAATCTATAATTTATGGGCAAGAATTTAGTTATCGTTGAGTCACCTGCAAAGGCCAAAACAATTGAAGGATATCTGGGAAAAGATTTCACTGTTAAGTCAAGTTTTGGACATGTTAGAGATCTGACTTCGAAAGGACTAGCCATAGATATAGAAAACAATTTCCAACCATCATATGAGGTAAGTTCAGACAAGAAATCGCTTGTCGCCGACTTGAAAAAACTAGCGAAGGAAGCCGAAGTGGTTTGGCTAGCTACCGATGAGGACCGCGAGGGAGAAGCTATTTCATGGCACTTGTATGAGGCCTTAGGTTTGGAAAAAAAGATTACAAAACGAATTACTTTCAACGAGATTACAAAATCTGCAATTTTAAAGGCGATTGAAAATCCGAGAGAGATAAATAAGCCATTGGTTGATGCTCAGCAAGCTCGTCGTGTACTGGATCGTTTGGTAGGTTTTGAACTTTCTCCTGTTTTGTGGAAAAAAGTGAAACCAAGCCTTAGTGCTGGTCGTGTGCAATCTGTTGCAGTTCGATTAATTGTTGAGCGCGAAAAAGAAATTATTGGTTTTAAAGCCGAAAGCTATTTCAAAGTTGCTGCCGTTTTCAAAAAAGGTAAAGACCAGATTAAGGCTGATTTAGCGAAGAATTTAGGAACGGATAAAGAAGCTGATGCGTTTTTAGCGAATTGTGCTGATAAAGATTTCGCTGTTCTTGATGTTCAGAAAAAACCAGCTAAGAAAACTCCTGCTGCACCATTTACAACTTCAACGCTTCAGCAAGAGGCGAGTTTGAAATTGGGATATTCCGTTTCTCGTACTATGCAGGTTGCGCAACGTTTGTATGAAAGTGGACGTATCACTTATATGCGTACCGATTCAGTGAACTTGTCGGAAACGGCAATGCGTGGAGCAGAAAGCGAAATCAATTCGGCTTACGGAGCAAAATATTCGCACCCAACAAAATATTCTACCAAAAGTGCTAATGCACAAGAAGCTCACGAGGCGATTCGTCCAACTGACTTTGCTTTACATAGTTTAGATAACGCTGAGAATGATGAAAGACGTTTGTATGACCTGATTTGGAAACGTGCAATTGCGAGCCAAATGAGTCATGCTGAGTTGGAACGAACGACTATTTCTATTGGAAACAAGTCGGTTCCGGAAGTTTTCCAGGCGAAAGGTGAGGTAATAAAGTTCGATGGTTTCTTAAAAGTTTATCTTGAAACTTCAATGGATGAAGAAGAAGATGGCGAAATGGAAGGATTGCTTCCTGCTGTAGAAGTTGGTGAAGTACTTGCAACGGATATCATCCGTGCAACTGAGCGTTTTTCTCGTCCATCTGCGCGTTATGTTGAAGCTTCTTTGGTAAAGAAACTAGAGGAATTAGGTATTGGACGACCTTCAACTTATGCGCCTACAATCTCAACCATTCAGAAACGTGGGTATGTTGAAAAACAAGAGCGTGATGGAGAAGAGCGTAAATATCAGGTGTTTGAGTTGAAAGGTTCTACTGTAAGTTCTTCGGTGAAGACAGAAGTTACGGGAAAAGAAAAGAATAAATTATTCCCTACTGATATTGGTGTTGTTGTAACTGATTTCTTGACAGATCATTTCGAACACATCATGGATTACCATTTTACCGCTGAGGTAGAAGAGCAGTTTGATGAAATTGCGCGTGGTAAAACCAATTGGACAGACATGATTGGAAGTTTCTACAAACCTTTCCATACAAGTGTCGAGAATACACTGGAAACTTCTGACAGAGCAACTGGTGAACGCGAATTAGGTGTTCATCCGGTTAGCGGGAAAAAAGTGATTGCAAGAATTGGTCGTTTTGGACCAATGATTCAGGTTGGTGATGAGAAAGAGGATGGTGAAAAAGCACAATTTGCTTCTTTGCACGGAACACAATCCATTCATACAATTACACTTGAAGAAGCGCTTGATCTATTCCAGCTTCCAAAAACATTAGGCGAGTACAAAGGACATGTCATTGAGGTTAGTGTTGGTCGTTTTGGACCTTACGTGAAATTCGGAGATCAGTTCATTTCGTTGAATAAAAACGAAGAACCGATGGATGTAACGATGGATCGCGCAATCGAATTAGTTGAATCGAAATTACAAGCTGATGCTCCAATTGGAACATTTGATGGTTTGCCAGTACAAAAAGGTGTTGGTCGTTTTGGTCCATTCATCAAGTGGAACAGCATGTTCATCAACGTGAACAAGAAGTACGATTTTGATAATCTGTCGCAATCAGATATCGAAACATTGATCGCTGAAAAACTTCAAAAAGACATCGATAAAGTGGTTCACGATTGGAAATCGGATGGAATCCGCGTTGAAAAAGCACGTTGGGGGAAATCGGTTATCCTAAAGGGTAAGATCAAAATTGAATTGCCTAAAACTGTCGACCCAGAGAAGTTGACACTAGAACAAGTGAAAGAAATGATCGAGAAGAAAGCCCCAGCGAAAAAGGCCCCGGCGAAGAAAAAGAAATAATCAAAAAAAAACACAGTAGGGGCGAATCATAATTCGCCCCTTTTTTTGGTTTTCAATTTTTGTTTCTTGATTACGTAATCATCATTCGCCCCTTTTTTTTACATGATTTTTTTCAATTCTCCTAGTTATTAACTTCTCGTTCTTGATTCTTCGTTGAACCCTGTTTCATTCCGATCGACTTCCTGCTGTATTTTTGAAAAAAATGCACATGAAAGATCTTTCAATTTATTTCCAGCCTGTTGAAGAAACTTTAGACTTCGGTCTTGGGGCGCATGTCGCTATTCATACAGATGGTAACTTTCCGGAATTGAAAGAAAAAGGTGTTGCACTTATCTATGTTCCCGAATATAGAAATGGCGATGCAAGTAATCAGGGAAATGTTAACCATTCATTTCGAAATCATTTCTACAGTTTAAATCCAGCCGAATCCTGGAAGTTTTCCATTTATGATTTGGGAACGCTTTCACCAGGTTCAACAATTGACGATACCTATTTTGCAATTCGACAAGTGGTTGCAGAGTTGGTGAAAGGAAATATTCTACCGATTGTAGTTGGCGGATCACAAGACCTCACTTTTGCAATGTATCAAGGCTTTGAAGAGTTGGAACAAATGATCAACGTAATGAGTGTTGATTACAAGTTGGATATTGGAGATCCTGATATCGATATCAATGCAGAAGGCTTCGTTAACAAGATGTTGATGCATCGACCTTGTTATCTGTTTAATTATGCCACTTTAGGAGTTCAGGCTCCATTTGTTTCTAAAGACGATCTGATCCTTTTCGAGAAATTATACTTCGATATGGTTCGACTAGGGGAGTACGCAGCTGATTTCAAGGTGGCAGAACCTCATTTACGTAATACAGATTTGCTTTCTATTGATTTGAATGTACTTCGAACAACAGATTTTCCAAATAATAACTTCGTTCAACCGAACGGATTGTTCAATCACGAGTTGTGTCAGATAGCACGCTATGCAGGGATTAGCGATAAACTATCGGCTTTAGGCTTATTTAATCTATCCTCGAAATCGGGAAATGATCTTGCTCATTCATCCTTAGCACAGATTATTTGGTATTTCATTGATGGATTTGCACAGCGAGTTGGAGACTTTCCGGTAGGCTTGAAGAAGAATTATACAAAGTTCACCGTTTTCTTAGATGAACTGGACCATGAATTGGTGTTTTATAAAAGCGATAAAAGCGCTCGTTGGTGGATGGAAGTTCCTTATCCACCGCTGGAAGGAGTTAGGTTTGAGCGACATCACATGGTTCCGTGTAATAAGAAGGATTACGAGAACGCTTTGAAAGGCGATATTCCAAATCTTTGGTGGAAAACATATCAGAAGCTGGGTTGAGTTGTAACTTTTGTGTTTCCGCATCGTACAAGCAATTCGTGAAAAAAAAGTGTTGTTGAACATTTCGGTGTTGAAAACACACAGTTTGATGAAGAAAATATTTTGATTGTATTAAAACAATACTTATTTTAGTCGCCGAATGGGTGAATTGTACCCAATAATAAACAAGATCATACCGTACTAAGTACACTGTTTATGAAAAAAAGAATACTAGTTGTTACTACCCTTTTGCTTGCCGCTTGTGGAGCTAATGCTCAGCAAGATCTTGCATTAACGCATTTTATCTACAATAAGATGGCTGTGAATCCAGGTGAAACTGGAATTGAGAACGGAGCATGTGGAAGCATGATTTACCGTAATCAATGGGATAAGGTGAATGGAGCACCGAACTCATTATTGATTAATGCCGAAGGAAATTTACCGAGTTTATTGCGTTTATCCCCATTGAATGCGGGTATTGGTTTGAATGTGGTACATGACGCCATTGGTTTTAACCGTCAGACAAACGTAATGTTGAACTATTCTCAGCATATTTCTCTAAATACCGGTGGTACACTAGGTATTGGTGTTGGTTTGGGCTTGTTCTCGTTTGGTTTGAATCCAGTTTGGGTGCCACCAAATACATTGAGCGATGCCTCTTTGCCTGCGGGAAGTAGCGCAATGACTTTTGATGCAAACTTCGGTTTGTTTTACAAGCAAAATAACTGGTACGCAGGTTTGTCTTCTACCCATTTAGCTGCGCCGATTCTAGAGCAAAAATCTATCCTTGGAACAGGTAATGTGGAGTACAATGGTGCTCGTCACTACTACTTTATGGGTGGTTATACTATTGATAATGTTGGTCAAGCCGGAAAAGTTGATATTCAAATGATGGGTCAAACAGATGCTGTTAAGACTTCAATTAATTTGAATGCACGTTATATCTATAGAAATTTCTTGTACGGAGGTTTAGCTTTCAGAAATTCTGATGCAGTATCTGTGTTATTAGGGTGGAGTCCAAGTCTTAGTCCAACTAAATCTGGGGCTGCTCAAAACTTCTGGGTAGGATACTCTTATGACCTTACAATTGGTAAGATTGCTAGCATTTCTAATGGTACGCATGAGATAGCGGTGAAGTATTGTTACATTCCAAAAATGAAAGTAACGAAACATAAACACCCTAGATGGTTGTAAAATCAAAAAAAAAATTAAAATCTTTGTAACCATTTTTAAGACGGTTTCGTTATATCACAAAATTGATCCCTGTAGTTTGTTGAGATTATCCGGAACTGTAAATTTGAATTAGGATGAAAAAATTATTGTTGCTCGGCTTTATTGTGCCATTCTTGATGGGTTGTCCCAAAAGAAGTGGTCATTTGACTGGAGTGCTTGGTAGACCGGTATACCAACCTGAAATTCCACTTGGAATGGTTTATATACCATCAGGTTCATACGACATGGGTGAGAATGATCAAGATGTTCCCTTCTTGCATCAAACTCGTGCGAAAACAGTTTCGGTACAAGCATTCTATATCGATCAAACCGAAATTACGAACAACGAGTACCGTCAGTTCGTAGAGTGGGTTCGCGATTCAATGGCTCGTGAGTTAATTTACGCTGCTGACATTGAAGGTATCGATGAGGAAGAAAAAGCTCGTTACATCAACTATCAGGATTACTACTACAGTGAGACTGATGGTGAAATGAAAGAGTTTGATCCAACTGATCCTGAAGGTAACCGTGAAGTGTTCGCTTTGAATTGGGATAGAAAATTTTCTTACGATGATCCTGAGTTGATTCCAACTTTGGCGGAATTGTATTACGTAGATGGTGAGCGTTTTTATCATAGACGTGAAATTGATACTCGTAAGTTGATCTTCAACTACAACTGGATCGATTTGCGTGAAGCAGCTCGTAGAGGTGATGTTGAGATCATTCCTGATGGTTATGATTATCAAGGAACGAAACAAGATCCTATGCACCGTGAGTTAGACCCAACTCCACATCCGTTTTCTAAGGAGCCTCAAGGTTTGGACGTTGATTACGGTTGGTTGAATAAGAAAGGTCAAAACTCTGCAATTCGTGGGCATGCTAACCGTTCTCGATTCATTATCAATGAGCATACGCCAGTTTTCCCTGATACATTATGTTGGGTTCGTGACTTTACGTACTCGTTCCATGATCCAATGACAAATATGTACTTCTGGCATCCAGCGTACGATAACTATCCTGTTGTTGGTATTACTTGGGTTCAGGCAAAAGCATTCTCTGTTTGGAGAACACAATTGTTGAACAGCTGGTTGAAAGCAATGGGTGATATTTTTGTGAACGATTTCCGTTTGCCAACAGAGGCAGAGTGGGAAAGAGCAGCACGT